>JBDSFA010000068.1:0-11705 GCA_039919785.1 Dokdonella sp.
GTCCAGATCGGACAGCACCTCGCGCACGATCGGAACGCGATTATTCCCTTGTGCGGCGAGCGCGTTGAATTCGTCCTGCGTGATCACGGCGTGAACCTGTCGGCATGCGGGCCGCGAAGATAGCAGGGCGTGAAGGACGATGCGACCGCACCGCAGTGGCGCTGACGCTTTGGATGCGCGCGCATGGCATAAGATATGTGGGCAAGTTGCGGCGCATCGCGAGCCGATGATTCGCGAAACAGGGAGCCCAGTCAATGCGCAATTTCGCGTTTGCCGTCATCGCCTTCATATCCGGTTGCGCCAGTACCGGCACACCACGCGACCCGCTGTGCGCGGAAATCGTTCGATTTGCGAATGCCACGAACGAGGGAACGCAGCGACGCATCGAGCTGTGTACCGACTGGGGCGATCGCTGCGCTGATGCGTCGGCCTCATCGTCGCGAATGATATTTTCCTCAGCGTCCTGCACGGCCGGCGGATACGAACCTGGAGATCGGCTATGCGAATACTTGGTCGAACACATGCAGAGGGAATTTCCCTCGAATAACTTTAGTAGCGCACTCGCCTGTCTGGCACCGTATTCGCCCGAACGTTACGGTGACTACGAATGGGAGCGCGCCGCTGTTCGCAGCGAGAAAATGAGCGGCCTCAACGAAGGTGTCGGCGTGGGTGTCGAGTTCGCCAGAGGATCGGATCAAGGCCCGGCGACGCTGCGAATCGATGCGAAGGCCGCGCTCCCGAGCTTCCCTTTCGATGTCGTGCGTACGCGCTTGGGCAAGGACGTAGTAAGCGTGACGGGGGTAGGCGACTGCTCTGCGACGCCTGCGCTACCAATGCTCAATGACGCGGCGTTCGCCACCACCTATCCCAATGGAGCGTTCGTCGTTTGCGATGCGAAGGTTGTGAGAGATCGCGCCACGGCAACGATCCTGCAGTATCTGTTCGACGCCGCACGCAACACCGTTCTCGCAGCGAGCTCCATCGATGTGCAGATCGCGAAGCACGGATCCAACTGGCGCGTTTCCGAATGGAGAAAGACAGCGATCGACTCTGTCCCCTGACGGGAAACAGCACGTGCGCAACCCACTCAAGCTCACCCAGCGTCTCCATCAGCAAGACCTCGCCGCGGCATGCCGGCCATCGTCAGCGAGAACGTGACGCCCTCGCCACTCGGAAGATTGCCGGCAGCAGCGACGCCGCGATGCAGCTCGGCAACCAGACGCACGACGTAGAGACCGAGCCCCAGATGCGGCGTCTCGCCACTGCGCGCCGCACGTTCACGCACCGACACCAGCGACTCGAACAGTCGCTCCTGCATTGCCGCCGGCAGCAGCGGCCCGGTATTGGTCACGCGCACGCAAGCGCCATCCTCACGCGGCTGCAGCGACAACGCGATCCAGCCTTCCTCCGGCGTAAACGAACAGGCATTGTCGAACAGCTTGTCGAGCGCCTGTGCGATCAAGTCCGGCGCACCGTGGAAAGGCACGCTGCCCGGCGGCAGTTCGACCCTGAGTTCGCGCCCGCCCGCGAGCGCGCGATAGCCTGCTGCGCACCCGCCAACGAGGGCGCGCAGGTCGAAATCCTCGGCATCCGCGGACGCGATCGCACGCTCCATGCGGTTCGCCTCGCTCATTGCACGCACGATGCCGCCGAGACGTTCGGCGCCGTCGCGCGCGCGCGCGAGGTAAGGTCGCGCTGCGGCCGGCAGCTCCTGATGATCGAGATTGTCGAGTGACGATTTGACGATCGCCAACGGGGTGTTGAGTTCGTGCGACAGTTTGGACGCGAGCGTGCGCAGATAGTCCGTGTACGCGCTGACGCCATCGAGCAATTTTCCGAAGCTGCGCGCGAGGTCGCCGAGTTCGTCCGGCGCGTCGGCGAGCGGCAGCGGGCCATCCATACGTCCAGACGTTCGCAGCGCGCGATCGACGGCGTTGCGCAGGCGACGGATGCGGAACGATAGCGACGCGCCGAACACGAGCAGGATCGCGCCCGCCACACCGAGCGCGACCAAGGTCGCCACGGCGAGGCCGATCAAGGCGCGGTTGGCGAGCAGGGGCAGCGCGCGGCTCGCGAGCTCGAGCACCAGGGCTCCGCGCAAATCGCCGCCATCGCGCAAGGGTACTGCGGCCGCAAGCACGACCACACCGTCCTGCTCGGTCGTGCGCCAGCTGGTCGCCACAATGCCGGACAAGGCCTGCCAGACCTCCGGCGCATCGATGCGCGGCGCCGCCTCGGCGAGCGCCGACGAGCCGCCGAACGCGGGCGCAATCACGCGACGGTATACGAAGTTCGCGAACCAGCCAGCGTCGTGCGCGGCACTCGCATCCGCCGCCACCAGACGACCTGCGTCGGCAAACAGCCATCCGTCGGGGCTGACGATGCGCGCGCGCGCATGCTCAGGCACCAGCGGTTGCAAGGCGCGCGCGGCGGCATCGTCGTAACGGATCAAGGCACGCAACTCCGGCGCGTCCGCGCTCGCCTGCGCCGCATCGTAAACACCGATGCCAATCCGCTCGGGCAGATTGCCGCGCAGACGCAACTCGATCCGGTAGCCGGAGCCATCCTCCTGCAGCACACCGGTGACGTGATCTGGCAGCCCTTCGCCGCTGCCGATGGCGGGTGCTTCGAAAGAACCGGGTGCGGCGCTGGTCAACAGGTAGCGTGGGGTTTCGGTGCCGCGCGCGAGCACGAGACTGACGTGGTCGCTGCTCTGTGCGCGCGCATCGCCGGGATCGACACGCGTGCGCGTCGCATCGCGCACTTCCGCGAGCAGGTAGAGATCGTCCGCGCGCCGCGCCAGCGTCACACGCAGCTTCTGCGCATCCGCTGCAGGCCCGAGCCTCTGCGCAAACGGCTGCAGGTTCGACCAATCGTCGGCATAGCCATCGATGGCAATCGGGTCGTCATGCCGGTGCACATACAACACCGGACCGGTTGTCGGCATCTGCACGTGCGCAGCCGCGAGCGCCTTGGCAAGCATGCCGGCCGAGGCAAGCAACGCCTGTTCCTGCCCCTGGCGCAGCAATGCTTCGGTTTGCCGCACGAACTGCCAGCCGACCCACGGCAGCACCAGTGTGGACAGCGCAACCAGCAGGAGTTTCAGACGCAGGGACATGGACGGCCGGGATTCGGGATTCGGGATTCGGGATTGGAGAATAGGAAATCTATCCAGCAAGATATCAAGGCGAGCTTCGTTCTTGCGAATCCCGAATCCCGAATCCCTACTCCCGCGTCTGCCACCGATACCCGGCGCCATGCACGGTATCGATCGCATCGAACGCGGGATCGATCGCGATGAATTTCTTGCGGATGCGTTTGATGTGCGAGGTGATCGTCGCGTCGTCGACGACGACTTGCGCGTCGCGCATGAGCTGGTCTCGGTTCTTCACGTGGCCGGGGAAGCGCACCAGCGTGTGCACCATCCAGAATTCGGTCACGGTCAACGGCACGTCGATACCGTTCCAGGTGACGCGCATGCGTTCGGTCTCGATCGCGAGTGGGCCCTGCGTGATCACGCTGTCGGCAGCGACCGGCTTGCGCAGCGCTTCCATGCGGCGGAACAAGGCATTGATGCGCGCCGCAAGCTGGTGCAGCGAGATGTCCTTGGCCAGATAGTCGTCGGCGCCGAGGCGCAGGCCCGAGATCACATCGAAATCCGAATCGCGCGCGGTCAGGAACAGGATCGGCAAGGTCGGCGACTTGGCACGCAGGCCACGGCAGAGTTCGAAGCCGCCTTCGGGTTCATCGCCTAGCCCGACGTCGATGATGACCAGCTCGGGCAGGCGTTGCGCGAACGCGATCTCGGCTTCGCCACGCGAGGCGTACCCGCGCACGTCGTAGCCCAGCCGCGTCAGCGCCTCGGAATAATTGGCGCGGATCAGCGGTTCGTCTTCGACGATGGCAATGCTGCGTGGCATGACTGCGACTCCTTGGGATTGGGGCCAGCTTACGCAGCGGGTCGGCGCAGGCGCAACGCCTGTGACCTCGGCGTCAGGAAATTGCCACAACTCGTCGGTGCCCTGCCCCCGCTTGGGCCGTGCACGAGCCCCGCGGCGCGATCCAATGCCATCCAAGCTGGCAATGACGGCCAGCCACGGAGAAAACGATGGAAACGCAACGTCCCGATCCCAACGCCGAACTCTACACACGCGAACCCTTGCGCATCGTGTTCGCGCTGGCCGCTCTCATCCTCGGTCTTGTTGCTTCCCTGCAGATTTGAATGGAGTAGCACGATGAACTTCCACCTGTTCGACCGACCGCGTGCCGCCGGCGCCAGCGGCCGACGCGATCCCGCCTTCGACGACCTTGGCGACTCGTTCTGGCTCGGTGGCGAAGCGATGGTCGCGCCGGCTTGCCTTAAAGCCTTGCGTGATGCCGATCGACTCGTCGCCGACGAATGTGCCGATCCGGCCTGGCTCGCTATCTGATTGCCTGTGTTGTGGTCCCGCGTCGGCCGATTGCCCCCATCCCCGGGCCGGCGCGGGGTTTTTAGGCGATCAAGCTTCCTCAATCGCCGCGTGCATCTTCGCGATCACCGCGCGGTAGTCTTTTTCGTTGAACACCGCCGAGCCGGCCACGAAGGTGTCCGCGCCGGCGCGCGCAATCGCCGCGATATTGTCGGGCTTCACGCCGCCGTCGATTTCGAGGCGGATCGCGCGACCGCTCGCGTCGATTCGTTCACGCGCGAGGCGCAACTTGTCGAGCGCCGTCGGAATGAAGCTCTGTCCGCCGAAACCCGGGTTGACCGACATGATCAGCACGAGGTCGATCTTGTCGAGCACGTAGTCGAGATAGTTGAGCGACGTCGCCGGGTTGAACACGAGACCCACCTGGCACCCGCAGCCCTTGATCAACTGGATCGTGCGATCGATGTGCTCACTCGCTTCGGGATGAAAGCTGATCAGGCTCGCACCCGCCTTGGCGAAGTCCGGCACGATGCGGTCGACCGGCTTGACCATCAGGTGCACATCGATGGGGGCGGTGACGCCGTGCTTGCGCAGCGCTTCGCACACCAGCGGCCCAATCGTGAGATTGGGGACGTAGTGGTTGTCCATCACATCGAAGTGGATCCACTGAGCTCCCGCCTCGATGACGGCGTCGACTTCCGCACCAAGGCGCGCGAAGTCGGCAGAGAGTATGGATGGGGCGATGATGGGCGCTTGCTTGGCCATGTTGGTTTCCGCGCTGTATGTGGGAGCAACTGTCTCTGTGGGAGCGGCTTCAGCCGCGATGCTCTACAGGTTTCATGGTGGGCAGGTAACGCTCTCCCGGTCAAAGCATCGCGGCAGAAGCCGCTCCCACACGTTCACTTCAAGCCACGTTCCGATTTTATCCGTTCATACGCCGCATTGATCTCGCGCGCCCGATCTTCGGCGCGGCGCTTCAATTCGTCCGGTACGTCGCTGCCGAGCTTGTCCGGATGGTGCTGACTCATGAGCTTGCGATAGGCGCGCTTGATATCGCCTTCGGCTGCGTTGCGCTGGATGCCGAGCACCGCATACGCATCAATCGCGGGACGCAAGGATGGCGGTGGTCGCGGACCATAACTGCCACGCGGTCTCTGCGCGGTGGATGTGTAGCCCTTCATCGCGGAAAGCGCGGCTAGTTCGTGCTCGCTGACGCCGAGTGCTCCGCACAGGCGCCGCACCAGCGTGAGTTTTGGCTGCGCCAGCGTGCCTTCGGCATGGACGAGGTCGAGCAGCAGGTCGAGCACGACGAAGGCCAGATCGCGGCGGCCGCTGCACCAGCTCCTGAGGCCGATGATCGCAAGGCCCGCATCAAAGCCCTCCTGTTTGCCAATGCTGAATCGCTCGATCGCCACGCGACGCTGCGACGCACCCAGACCCAAGCGCGTCATCAATGCTTCAGTTGCGGCGATCTCGGGCTCGGACACGCGTCCGTCGGACTTCGACAGCGCGCCGGCAAACGCGAACAACGGCTCGATGAAACCTTGCCCCATCGATGGCGGCCGCAACCGCCCCACGGCGCGGTCGTAGAAGTGCCCGAGCACGGCTCCGATCAGCAGACCGACTGGGTTGTGGAACAGGATCAAACCGAGGATCGCGCCGACGACCTTGCCGAGGATGCTCACGCCGACACTCCCGTCACGGCACGCGCACACAGGCACGCACAGGCGGCGAACGGTTGGCAGGGCTTGACGGGCGTGCGAGGCATGCGGCTGACAGACGATGAAAGGTCGCGGATTCTAGCAAGTGCCGCCTGAAGTGCCGTTCATGGCGAGTTGCGCGTGCTCGTCCGGTCGGCACTGCACGTGGCAACTTCGGCGTTGCCAGTGCACGAATCGTCACCTTTGGAATCGACACCCTTACAATTGGCGCCCGCGCATTGTCACCGGAATCCATCGTGCCGACCGTTCTTTCGCATTCGAATCTCCCGGACCTTGAGTTGATCCATCGCGGCAAGGTGCGCGATGTCTACGCGCTGGGCGTCGACGAATTGCTGATTGTCGCAACCGACCGCTTGTCCGCGTTCGATGTCGTGCTGCCGGATCCGATTCCGGGCAAGGGCGAGATGCTGTGCCAGATCTCCAATTTCTGGTTCGAGCGCACGGCGCACCTGATGCCGAACCATCTGACCGGCAAGCGCGTCGCCGATGTCCTGCCGGCGGGGACGGATGCCGCGTTGTATGCGAAGCGCAGCGTGGTGACCAAACGCCTGAAGCCGGTGCCGATTGAAGCGATCGCGCGGGGTTACCTGATCGGCTCGGGCTGGAAGGACTACCAGGCGACCGGATCGCTATGCGGAATCCGTTTGCCCAGCGGCTTGCGCCAGGCCGAACAACTTCCGCAGCCGATCTTCACGCCATCGACCAAGGCCGCCGTCGGCGACCACGACGAGAACGTGAGCTTCGTTCAGGTGATTGGCGAGGTCGGTGCCGATCTCGCCGAGCAAGTGCGCGCGGCAACGCTCGCGCTCTATTGCTTTGCCGCCGAGTACGCGGCACGGCGCGGCATCATCATTGCCGATACAAAGTTCGAATTTGGCACCGATGCCGCGGGCAAGCTTTACGTGATGGACGAAATGCTGACGCCCGATTCGTCGCGCTTCTGGCCGGCCGAGCAGTACCGCGTCGGCCTCAGTCCGCCGAGCTACGACAAGCAATTCGTGCGCGATTATCTGGAAACGCTGGACTGGAACAAGACCGCGCCGGGCCCGGTGCTACCGCGTGCGGTGATTGAAGGCACCGCAGCGAAGTACGCTGAGGCGCTGCACAAACTTGCCGGCATTGTCATCGACTGAGAGCCCGACATCGACTGAGCATCTCGATGCAGCGCAGGAGCGGCTTCTGTGGGAGCAACTGTCTGTGGGAGCGGCTTAAGCCGCGATGCTTTGCAGCGATGAGCGACACCATCCCCACCCAAATCCTCCCCTTGAAGGGAGGACTTCAAAACCGCAATCCTTGAGAGCCCTCCCGTTCAAGGGGAGGGTTGGGTGGGGATGGTGTGGATCGTGAAGCAACAAGCATTGCGGCGTGAGCCGCTACCGTAAAACACCGAGACGGTTCCCTCACGCTCGCGCTCATCGTAGATTAAGCGCGACGACGAGGAAGCCAGCATGCGCAGCGTCAACGAGTGGTTCGGCAATTACAGCGCCGATCATCAGAATCCAACCAATCGGATGATCCACTGGATCTGCGTGCCCGCGATCCTGTGGGCCGCGATCGCGGGCCTTTGGTTGATTCCGATATCTCCGTCAATCGGACGTGCGGGCTTCTGGTGCGGTCTCGCGATGGTCGGTGCATTCGCGTTCTACTGGCGCTTGTCGCGTCCGCTCGGTGCCGCGATGCTGCTGGTCTTCATCGTGCTCGGCCTCGTCACCGAGTTGCTCTACCGCACACTGGGGCGTTCGAATCTGGCGTGGCTGGCGATCGGCGTGTTCATCGCCGCGTGGATCGGTCAGTTTGTCGGGCACATGATCGAAGGCCGTCGGCCGTCGTTCTTCACCGATCTCGCCTACCTGCTGATCGGCCCGGCGTGGCTGACCGGCAAGGTCATGCGACGGATCGGCATTTCATACTGACGCACGCGTCGTTCGCGAACGCCGACGCATTCAGCCTTCAGGCGTTACGTCCAGCGTCATCGCATGGAAATCCAGCGTGACCACGCTGTGCGCGAAGAGCGCGTTGCCAACCCTGCCTTCGAAAAAGCCCTCGGGTTGATGCACCGGATTCTTGCCGTCGCCGACGAAGTACAGGGTCGGTGACTTCGCGATGATCTGCTCGCCCAGTCCGATGCTTTTCGCGGATGCAGAGAGCATCGGCACGCCGCCGTCGGTGTAGCGGAAAAACTCAGGTTTTCCTTGCTTGGTCAGGCCGAGGCTCGCGACGGCAGCGTCGTAGACCAGCATCGTGCCCGTGTAGCAGGTATCGATCTGCGCACGCAGCGATTTGCCGTTGAGGGTGAACGGCGATCCGACCAGCACCGGCGGACCATGCTCACCGAACGTGATCAGCTTGAGTGAACCGACGCCATCGCGATGCGCAGGCACCGGCGTCGTGATCAGATCGGAAATGCGCAGGCGATGACGCGGGTAGTCGATCTGCACGACACGATCCTTGAAGAACGGATACGTGAGCGCGCCCTCGCCCGGCGGCACGTAATCACCCAGTCGCGCCCGATCGAATGCGAAGAACGTCGCCTTTGCATCGACCTTGCCGAACGCGACGCGATGATCGCCAGCGTGGTAGATGCCGGGCACGGTCTGGCCGTCCTTCTGCACGGGCTCAAGCGACCAGCCTGCGTCACGCGCGGCTTCGGCGACGATGACCTGGTTCAAATTGCCGGTGTCGAGCAGCATGCGACGCGGCTTGGCGCCGTCGAGCGCAACGTTGATGCAGATGAGGCCGTCGCAGTTCTCGAACGCGACATCGGTGGAAAACCACGGCGCAACCGGCTCTTTTGCAAACGCCGATATCGACCACGACGCAATGACGCCGATGACGAACGCGGCTTTCACAAACAAGGCTCTGTCCATCAATCAGCTCCGGGAGATGCGCCGGGTGTCGTTGAGTCGGCGCGGTGGCAAAGATGCCCGGGCCGGAAGTCATGCAGCGCGTCGTCGATGCGACGACGCGCTGCGGATCTGCGGATGAATCAGATTACGGCTGCGGACCGCGGATGATCGACGCATTGCTGACCTGGACGACGTTGCCGCCGGTGACCAGCATGCTCGCCATCTCGCCCTGCATTTCCACGGTCACGGCAGGGAAATCGGTCGGGTCCAGAAGCGAACCGTGCTCACCCTGCAGGAAGCGCACAGCACCGCGGATGCCATCGGTCGACTGCGTGGTGCCGGTGATCGCGGAAAGGCCGAGCGCCGCGATGAGCGGTTCGGTTCCGGACAGCGGTGCACCCGGGACGCTGTTCGGAATGACCTGATCCGGCAGGAACG
Organism: Dokdonella sp.; assembly: GCA_039919785.1. GTDB lineage: Bacteria > Pseudomonadota > Gammaproteobacteria > Xanthomonadales > Rhodanobacteraceae > Dokdonella_A. The sequence continues at coordinate 9,415 of JBDSFA010000068.1, forward strand.
TGCCGCCGCCGATCACTTCCTGCAGCAGGAGATGCTTGCCGGCGGTCGCAAACGCGAGATTGATCGGGTCGCCCGAATCGATCACGGTCTGGGTGGCGACGAAATACGCGTCGTAGTCAGGCGTGCCGGGATGCAGGCCAGCCGCGGCAAGACCGGCATGAATGCGCGGACCGAACGCGGGCGACGCATCGAGCAAACGTGCGATACCACCACCGGGCACGTTGAGTACACCGGTTTTCACAACCGGATCGAACGCAAGGAACATCGTGCCGACGATGCTGCCGAGCGACTGGCCGACGAAGCTGATGTGCGTGTCGTCGACATTCGGCAACGAGCTTGCAGCGTGCGAAAGCTGCAACAGATCGGCCACGCCCTGGCGCAGATTGTCGCGCGATGTGAGCAGACTGGTCAGGTTGATGAAGTAGCTGCCGGAGCTGTCAATCGTCCCATCCGGACCCGGTGCACCGGTCGTGTTGCTGGCAACGTCGAGATCAAACGTGCGTTCATGCGCACCGATTGCGGCGAACGGCGTGTTGCCGATGTAGAACGGATTCGCGCTGCTGGTAAGGCCGTGCAGCGGCAGATCGATCGCAACCACCGCGAACCCCTGCGCAGCGAGCGTGCCGGCTATCGCAAACATGTCGGTACGGTTGCGCGTGATGCCGTGCTGGAAGATCACCAGCGGCCAGCCGCTGGCCGGCTTGGTCTTGCCCGATGCCGCATTGGGCAACGTCAGCAGCAACGGCACGGTCTGCGTCGAGGTCTTCACCGGCAGCGGATTGCAGGCGGTGAGGTTGATCGACGTCGGATCGAGGCCGAACGGTGCGCATTGAGCAATGTATGCGCCCGGCGCAGCATTCCAGTGGGTCGTCAGCGGCGCCGTCGGATTGGCCGTCGATGGCGCGGTCAGATAGTACGGCAGGTCTATCGTGCCGATGTAGATGTCGGCAATCGCCGGCAGGCCGAGGCCGAGACTGGCCAGGGTGTGCCCGGTCGGCGCGATGTGAATGGTCGCCGCCGGCGTTGCAGCCGTCAGCGCCGCCAGCGCCTGGAACGTCGGCGTGATGCTTTGCGTGGTGGCGACCCAGGACATCGCAATCGAGCCGGGTGCAATACCCGCCGCACCCGCCGCCGCTTGCTGTGCATTGGTGAGCTGACGCAGCGGCTCGAGCGCGCAGGCCTGAGCGGCGGAAAGGGCCGGATTCGTGGATTGACCACCCGCGCACAGCGGATTGTGGCTGGTGGCGAGCAGATACGTGAACGATGAACGTACGTTGCCGCCAGCAGCGGTCTTGATGCCATCGGTGACCACGGCCATGTACGACGTGCGCTGCTTGAGCGGCTTCGTTGGCACGATCGCAAGGGTGCGGCTGGTGGTATCGGACGGCGAAAGTGCAGCCACGAACTCCTGCGGCGAAGCCAGTTCGCGCACCACGCCAGTGACGCCACCGCCGGGCCCGCTGAGCGTGACTTCGAACATGTGCACGTTGCCAGCGAGCGTCGTGCCATCAATCGGCTGCGAGAAGCCCATCGACCACGGCGCGGACGTGCTGAAGCCGTCCAGCGCATTCATCGCAAGCTTCGGGCCCGCATCCGCTGCATGCGGATCGGCCACCGGGATATTCAGGGTCAGATCGGTCGTACCGATGAGCAACAGATTGTTCGGAAAGGGAATGACACCGTGGTTGGGGTCGAAATTCGCGACCGCATGAAACGTAACCGGCGCCGTGTAGTCGTACGCCTGCACAGACGACGCGGCGAGCGCGCCGAACAAGGACGCGGCGATAGCCGCGGTCGTAATCAATCGGACCTGCATGGGTAGTCCCTCTGGCTGGCGCCCTGGAATTTGAGTCGGGTTACATCGCGTTGCATCTTAGGTCGTTCAAACGATCGTTGGCAACGCTGCAGTGCGGCGAGAACCACCACAAACGGGCCTGCAGGGAGGCTGTGACGATGCCAGGGCCGTCGAGGCCGATCACCTTCCCCGTGGGGATTGGACATCAAGCAAGTCCAGCGGCCGCCCGTTTGGGCCGCGTACACCGCGTTGCAATTCGTAAAGCCGTCGCATCGAGGGACACAGCGCCTCGATTTGTGGCCGCAACGCCTGCATGCGCCGCTCCAGGCGCGGACGCAGATTGTCGTTCAGATCGGCGGCACGATCGCGCAGCGCGGCAGCCGCATCGACATCGCCTTCCAGTGCGGCGGCAATCGCCTGCTGACCGAGGTCGGCGGCGAGGAGTGGCGCGATATCCGCTGCAATGTCGGTCGCGTAGCGTTCAATCACATCGCCC
>JBDSFA010000186.1:0-5155 GCA_039919785.1 Dokdonella sp.
ATCGTCTATGGCGGCGAGTTGAAGCCGGTCAGCATCCAGATCCAGCACAAGGATGTCTGGCATGCGAGCCAGAACGAATGGTTCTACGCGTCGATCCTCGATCTTAGCCTCGGCGGCGATGTGCAGAAGGTGCTGCTGCGTGACATGCAGCGCCATCCGTACAAGCAGCTCGTTTTGCATCTGGATTTCCAGCGCGTCAATGAGAACGAGGCGATTCGCTTGCGCGTGCCGCTGCACTTCCTCAACCAGGAAGTCTCGCCCGCTGGCAAGACCTCGGGCATCGTCATCACGCATGAGATGAACGAAGTCGAGGTCTCGTGCCTGCCGAAGGACCTGCCCGAGTTCATCGCTGTCGATCTGTCTGCACTCGAACTGGATGCGATCGTGCATCTGTCCGAGATCCAGCTGCCCGAAGGCGTCGAGATTCCGGAACTGCGCTTCGGCAAGGAACACGACCACGCGGTCGTCGTCGCCAAGATGCAGCGCGCGGAAGTCGAAGTGGTTGCTGCGGAAGGTGATGCCGCAGCGGCGGCCGCTCCTGCGGCAGCGGCGAAGGGTGCGGCTCCGGCGAAGGGTGCGGCTCCTGCCAAGGGTGCGGCCCCTGCCAAGGGCGCAGCCCCTGCCAAGGCTGCTGCGGCTCCGGCCAAGCCTGCAGGCAAGAAGTAGTTGTCGTTTCCGCGCACGCCCTGCGAGTGATCGCAGGGCGTGCGCGGAGCGCGTTCACGCATGGCTGACTTGCGCCTCATCGTCGGCCTCGGCAATCCCGGTGCCGAACATCTGCGGACCCGGCACAACGCCGGCTTCTGGCTGGTCGATGCACTCGCGCAGCGCGAAAGCGTGCGCTTGGGTATCGATTCGAAACTGCGCGGTGAAACCGCAAAAATCGTGATCGATGGGCGGCCGCTGTGGCTGCTCAAGCCGATCACTTTCATGAATGCGAGTGGTGACTCGGTCGGCGCGGCATTGCGTTACTGGAAGATCGCGCCGGAGGAGATGCTGGTCGTCCACGACGACCTCGATCTGCCGCCAGGCTCGGCACGATTCAAGTTTGACGGCGGTCATGGCGGCCAGAACGGGCTGCGTGATCTTGTTGCACATATCGGTCACGGCCAGTTCCATCGCCTGCGTTTGGGCATTGGCCACCCCGGACACAAGGATCGGGTGACAGGCTGGGTGCTGGGTCGTCCATCAGCGGCAGACGAAACTGCGATTGTCGATGCGATTGCGCGTTCCCTTGATGTGCTGCCACTCGCCGTTGCCGGCGAGTTCAACGAAGCGATGAAACGGTTGCATACAAGCAGGGAGTCGGAAATGGGGCATGGGGAATCGTAGAGGCATGTACCTCGCGACCATTGCTCTGCCGATTCTCCATTTCCGACTCTCTATTCCCGGATTCAAGCCATGGGTATCAAATGCGGCATCGTCGGCCTGCCGAACGTTGGCAAGTCGACTCTCTTCAACGCGTTGACCAACGCCGGTATCGCCGCGGCGAACTTTCCTTTCTGCACGATCGAGCCGAATGTCGGTGTGGTTCCGGTGCCTGATCCGCGACTTGCGGCGCTTGCCGGAATCGCCAAGCCATTGAAGGTTATTCCGACTTCGATGGAGTTCGTCGACATCGCCGGTCTCGTGGCTGGCGCATCCAAGGGCGAAGGGCTCGGCAACAAGTTCCTCGCGCATATCCGCGAGGTTGATGCGATTGCGCATGTGGTGCGCTGCTTTGATGATCCGGACATCGTGCACGTGGCCAACAAGATCGATCCGATTTCGGATATCGAAACGATCGACACCGAGCTTGCGCTGGCCGATCTCGAATCGGTCGACAAGGCGCTGAACCGGGTCGAACGCGCAGCCAAGGCGAACGACAAGGAAGCGCTCGCGAAACGGCCGGTGCTGCAGAAAGTTTCCGCGGCCCTCAATGAAGGCAGGTCCGCGCGCAGCCTCGGGCTGGACGAGGAGGAAAAGGCGCTGCTGCGCGACCTGTTCCTGTTGACCCTGAAGCCGCTCATGTACATCGCGAACGTCCGCGAAGACGGCTTTCACGACAATCCCTACCTCGATCGCGTACGCGAGCGCGCCGCCACTGAAGGCGCCGAGGTCGTGCCCGTATGCGCGGCAATCGAAGAGGAAATGGCGCAGCTCGAAGACGCCGATCGCGACGAGTTCCTCAAGGATCTGGGTCTCGATGAGCCGGGTTTGAACCGCGTCATTCGCGCCGGCTACACCTTGCTGGGGCTGCAGACGTATTTCACGGCGGGTGAAAAGGAAGTTCGCGCCTGGCAGGTAAAGGCCGGCTCAACAGCGCCGCAGGCTGCAGGCGTGATTCATACCGATTTCGAGCGCGGCTTCATTCGCGCCGAAACGATCGCCTATGACGACTACATCAAGTACAAGGGTGAAGGCGGCGCGAAGGATGCGGGACGCCTGCGTCTGGAAGGCAAGGAGTACCTGGTCAAGGAAGGCGACGTGCTGCATTTCCGCTTCAACGTATAAGCGCGCATCGATGAGCCGGGCCGGCGACATGGCGGGTGCTGGGGTGACGATCCGCCCGGCAGGTGTAAACGATGCATCTGCCATCAGCGCTTTGGTCTCACGACTGACGCCTGAATACATCCTGCCGGAGCAGCCCGACGGTGCGGCGGAAAAACTGCTCTCGTGGATGACGACCACGGCCATTGCGCAGCGCATTGCCGCGGGCCACCGCTTTCACATCGCTGAATTGGCGGATGCGTTGGCCGGTGTCGCTATCTGCAGTCCAGTCCAGACATGCGTTTCCGATTATCTTGTCGGCCGGATCCCCATGGCCCGTGCTGCCACGATGGGCGGAGCACCAATAGGCGATTCAAACCCGTTCGCGAAGATGAGATCGCTCGTTGCGGGCATGAGATCAAGCGTGCTGGTGTTGTCGGTCGGGTTCGGATCGGTCGTAGGTGCGTGGACAATCGCGGTTGCGGTATTGCTGAGCGTGCCGGTGGTGCCGGCAATGACCGTTCCGTTTACCGTGTAGACGACCTGGCTGCCGGACGGCAGGGTGGCGGAATCGATGATGTTTCCGCTGCCGCTCGCGGTGCAGCTCGCGCCGCCACTAGCGGCGCAGGTCCAGATGGCGCCGGAATAGGCGCTCGGGAACGTGTCCACGACGGTTGTGCCCGTTGACGAGGCCGGCCCGCTATTGCCGATCGTGATCGAGTATTGCAAGGGTGTGCCTGGCGTATAGGCCGTCGATGTGCTTGTTACCGTTGTCGATACGCTTGCATCGGTATTGACCGCTTGGCAGTCAATGACGGCGCGGATGACCCAGTCGCCGGTAACGCCGAGCGTGGTATTCGAGTACCAGCTGTATGTGCTGTTCACTAGTGCGTAGATCGAATTTCGGTTCGCCTGGATGCCGCCGCTGTCGGACACGACGCTCGGCCCCTGGGTTGGGTCGGGCGCGTCGGAAAACGTGAGCGCGAGGACAAACGTCTCATTCTGCGTGACCGGAACGGCGAGCGGAATCGTGTTGTTTTCGTCAAGGTAGCGGAATTCGTTGATGACGCCATCGTTCAGCTGCGGACCCAATATGTCCTGAGCGAGGGTTCCCGCCGTCGGAAATGTTCCTGCCCTATAGATATCGATCGAATCCTCTGGAGATACCGTTGCGCCTCCGAAGAGGGAACGCCAGAAGATTTGGGCAGCGACGATATTTCCGTCGCATGGCGACGTCAGCCACGACGCGGCCTTCTCGCCGGGGGCAAATCCGGCCTGGATGTTGCCGCTTGAATTATTGACCAACGAATCATTCTTGACAGTCACCTCATTGGCGCCCGCGCTTGCCGCGAAGGCGAGCACTAGTCCCAGCCAGATCGTCGAACGCATCGTCGTGCCCCCGTCTTCACGCCGAATCGGCGAGACCAGCTTACGGGCGTGAAGGAGGGCGTGGCGCGACCGCGGTCACACAAGTGAGGTCCGAGGCGCTAGGCTACGCGCCCGCCGGACGCTCCCCGAAGGTGCCGCATGCCTGGCCAACAACGCGAAGTCGAATTCCGCTTTCTCGCTGAACCTTCCGACGTCAATTTCGGCGGCAAGGTGCATGGCGGCATGGTCATGAAGTGGATCGACCAGGCCGGCTATGCCGGTGCAGTGGGCTGGAGTGGCCGTTATTGCGTGACGGTTGCGGTGGGTGGCATCCAGTTCGTTCAGCCGATCCTGATTGGTGATCTGGTCAGCGTGCGCTGCAAACTGATCCACACCGGCAGTTCGAGTATGCATTTCGCGGTTGACGTGTCCGCTCGCGACCTCAAGACCGCCGCCGAGCGCGCGGCGACGAGTTGCGTGATCATTTTCGTCGCGCTGGATGCGCCTGATGGCAAGCCGGTGGCCGTTCCTCCCTGGCAGCCGGCCAGCGATGAAGACCGAAAACTGGCCGACTACGCACAGCGCCTGCTGGATCTTTCCAAGGCGATGGAGGCGCAAGTCGCGCAATTCCGACTTCCGCCTGAGGTCTGACTTGCTGTTTCAGGCAGCAAATTCGTTCAGTCGGGAAGATTGACGCACCGAAACCTTGACAGTGGATGCCGCGGGAACGGAAAATGCGCGGCTCAGTGCAAGGAGAGATACCCAAGCGGCCAACGGGGGCAGACTGTAAATCTGCTGGCTTACGCCTTCGGTGGTTCGAATCCACCTCTCTCCACCAGTTTCGGGATGCGTAATGAGGTTTGCAGAGGTGGGTTCGAACCACCGAAACGAATCGAGATTGACAAAATTGCAGGAGCAATTTTGAACAGCCCGCAGGGCTGGCCCCGGAGGGGCATGGGGCAGGATGCCCGGAGTAATCGACTCTCTCCACCAAGCATTCTGCAAGAGACGCGACGCGGTAAGTGGCGCGGCTTCGAACAAGCAAGACCCGCCGGCATTACCAGCCATCGGTGCGTTACCCAAGCAGGTTGTTCCGGCGCGGGAGTAGTTCAATGGTAGAACATCAGTTTTCCAAACTGATTACGCGGGTTCGATTCCCGCCTTCCGCTCCATTGAACAGCTTTGGCCCCCCATTGAAAAGTCCGGCAGGACGCCGGTTTGTTCTTGGCCATCAGGGAGGATGGCATGAGTAAATCAAAGTCCGGCAGGATGCCGGTTTGTTCTTGGCCATCAGGGAGGATGGCATGAGTAAATCAAA
>JBDSFA010000307.1:0-3017 GCA_039919785.1 Dokdonella sp.
TAGGTGGCCGCTGCGCGACCGAAGGCGCGCCGGATATGCGCAGCGTCGAGCCCGGCGCTCATGCCGGCAACCCCGCTCCAAAGGCAACGACCGCGTCGGCGACGTCCTGTGCGTGGGAAAGGAATGGCGCGTGTCCGCTGTTGAACTCGACGTAGCGGCCACCCGGCGCGTGCGCCGCGGACCACTGCATTGCAGCTGGTGGAACCAGGCGATCGCGGCGCCCGGCGATCCAAAGGCTTGGCATCGCGAGTATCGCAAGCCGTGCGCGCAAATCGCAGGCATCCAGTGCGTGCAAGCCTGCGGTGAGGACCTCGACGGCAGGCTCGCCGCGTGCGAACACGCGCGCCTTCAAGTCGCGGAGCTCCTCTTGTGGATGCTCCGAACCCAGTGTTTCGAGTGCAAGGAAGCGATCGATCGCATGGCCGTAGCGGCTGCGCAGTTCCGTATCGAATGCGCCAAACACATGGGCGGCGACACCGTGCGGCCAATCCGGCGCGTCAACAAAACGCGGGCTTGCTGCGATCATGCCGAGGCCGCGTACGCTGGGCGCGTGATCGAGCGCCGCCTGCAGCGCGACGAGGCCACCGAGCGACCAACCCAGCCACAACGCAGGTGGCGTTGCCGCGGCGATCTCACGTGCGCACTCGCCCACGTCGAAGTGCGTTTCCGCGCGGCTGTAGCCATGCCCGGGCAGGTCGACCAGGTGCACGCGGAAGTGCGTGGTCAGACGCTCGGTCAGCGGTGCGAAGATGCCGCCGTGCATGGCCCAGCCATGGATCAGAACGAGGTTGGGGCCGGCGCCGTGAGTTTCGATATGCATGCGGATGAAGCTCATGAAACAGAATGGGTTAGTGCGCCCGCACGCGCGCGCTCGATGCGCGGTTCGAGCAAGCGCCAGAGCAGGATCGCGTAACGCCGCAGACAGCGACCGCGTGCGCGCAGCCAGCGCGGCCGTCGTTGCTGGGCGAGGATGCATTCGGCCAGCCACACTTGATCGAAGCGCTCCCACACGCCGGTCGTTACGCACAGATTGTGCGCGAGGATTGGATGGATTTCGTCGAACAGAATCGTGCGCAACTCGTCAGGTGTGTAGGTCGAGCGCGCGAGTTCGCGCGAGGCAACGCGCACGAAACTGCGGTACTCGTTGTCGAGATAGAGATCGGACAACGCCAGCCACACGGGTCGCCGCGCGTCGAGATCCGTCGCCGCAGGCCTCATGTGCGCGCCGCCGCCATCGCATCGAGCAGACACTCCACATCGCGTTCGGCATGCAGCGTCGAAATCGCGACGCGCAGGCGCGCGCTGCCATCGGGCACGGTGGGAGGGCGGATTGCCGGTACGAAGAAGCCCGCGTCTTCGAGTCGCGCTGCCAAGGCGAGCGCTGCGCTGCTGTCGCCGACCCACACCGGCTGGATCGGCGTGCGCGACGCGAGCAAGCGGATGCCACGCGCCGCAGCGCCGTCGCGAAAATGCGCAATTGAATGCGCGAGGCGGTCGCGACGCCACCCTTCGAAGCGCGCGATGTCGATCGCGGCGCGCGTCGCGGCCGCGAGCGCGGGTGGCAGTGCGGTGGTGTAGACGAAGGTGCGTGCGCCCTGCACGAGACCGTCGATCAACGTGGCGCTGCCCGCGACGAAGGCACCCGCGACGCCGAGTGCCTTGCCCAGGGTTGCCATCAGGATCGGCACGTCGTCCTGAGTGAGATTCGCCTCGGCGACGCTGCCGGCGCCTTCGGTACCCAGCACGCCGAGCCCGTGCGCGTCGTCGACCATCAATGTCGCGCGCTGTGCCTTGCAGGTCGCGGCGAGTTGAGCGAGTGGTGCGACGTCGCCATCCATACTGAATACGCCATCGGTCGCAAGCAGCGCCGGCGTTTCGGCCCGCGTCGCGAGTTGGCGCTCGGCGCTTGCGACATCCACGTGGCGATAGCGCTTCAGCATGCAGCCGGACAAGCGTGCCGCATCGAGCAGACTGGCGTGATTGAGCTTGTCCTGCACGCACAGATCGTCCGCGTCGAGCAAGGCGGACAGCACGCCGAGGTTCGCCATGTAGCCGGTCGAGAACAGCAGTGCGCGCTCGCGCCCGGTCCAGCGCGCGAGCGCCTCTTCGAGCGCAACGTGTTCGTCGCGATGGCCGCCGAGCAGATGCGCCGCACTGGCGCCGACACCCCAGCTTTGCGCCGCACGCATCAGTGCTTCGATCAGGGCCGGATGCTGGGCGAGGCCGAGGTAGTCGTTGCTGGCGAAATTCGTGAGCCGCTTGCCGTCGATCCAGATGCTTGCGCCTTCGACGGCTTCGACCGTGCGCAGGCGGCGCAACAGCGCCGCGTTTACTCGATCAGCCTGCACACTGGCCCTGCGCTGTAGTAGATCAAAGCGGGTCATGGCGCGATCAACCAGAATCCAGTCTGGCGATCAATAACCGCGATTCGCGTTTTGCGGTAGCGATCCCATCCGTCGAGTCCGGGCTCTGTTCTACTCGTCGTGGTAAGCAACGCATGTTCAGTACGTAGCACCGTACATGCGACGACGAATTTGCGTAAGTCGTTGACGACGATCTGCGCAGACAGCAGCGCTTGCACGAGCTTGGCTCGTTCGCAAACATGCTCGTGCGCAAGTAGCTTGATTGGACATCCGATTGAGGCAGCCGAAGCGAAGCGCGTTTCGTACTTGCTCTTGCCCTCAGCCAGCGACATTTTCCACAAACAGATGTTGAGCAACTCACGTTTGTGTTCTAGCAGCAGGTCGGCGGTCAGGATAAGTTGCGTCGCTCTGAGGGCGCTGGCGATGCGGGCTTCGGCATCTGGGTGCGGACGATAGTCCATCACAATACCCGCGCCAGCCGGAACGCTGCGCCCCTTCGTCTCGCGCACATGGACCCCCACTTTCCACATCAGCGCGGCATTCCCAGTTGCGCGGCGACCGCTTCGGCCGCTGCACGGCTGACTTCGTTCGGCAGAAGCGCGTCGCGCAAGGTCGGCAATGCCTGCGCAAGCAGCGCCGAGGCTTCCTTGCGAC
>JBDSFA010000163.1:0-10506 GCA_039919785.1 Dokdonella sp.
GATAGGCGGCGCCGCACGATGGAAGGCTGCGGTTTTCATCAGGCATCGGCAATGGCAAGTCGTCCGACCTGACGGTCGCCGACGAGGGACAGCGCATTGACGTCGAGCACGTCGATGAGCTTGCGCGTCTGGCGCACGATCTGTTCCAGCATCGCCTCGCTGCCGTGGAGCACCAAGGTGAGTTGCGACACGGTCGGGTCGTGCGTGGTGGCGACGGTGAGCGAGTCGATATTGCAATGGCGCGCCGCAAACATGCCTGCGACGCGCACGAGTGCGCCGGATTCGTTCTGCAACAGGATCGAGAGCGTATGGCGCATGGGAACCTCAGAACATATCGGGGGAGGGCGCCGCAACCGCGGCAGGGGCACAACGGGCGGCGATGAAATCGCCGGTGATCATCTGGGCATAAGTGGCGCCGGGACCGATCATCGGATACACGCCAGCGTCGGGATCGATCATGACTTCGAGGAATGCGGGACCTTCGTGGGCGAGGAAGGCGGCGATCGTCTGCGCAAGATCGTCCTTGCGCTCGAGTCGGCGCGCCCACGAAAACCCGTCGGCTTCGGCGGCCTTGACGAAGTCCTTGCGGTGCAGACTCTTGTCGGATGCGGTGAAGCGCCCATCGAAGTAGAGCTTCTGCCACTGCCGCACCATGCCGTCGCCGACGTTGTTGAGTACTACGACCTTGACCGGCAGGTTGTAGGTCGTCACGGTTTCCATCTCGCCGAGATTCATGCGGATGCTCGCATCGCCATCGATGTCGATGACCAGCGCATCGGGGCGTGCGAATTGCGCACCGATCGCGGCCGGCAGGCCGAAGCCCATCGTGCCCATCGAGCCTGATGTGAGCCAATGGCGCGGCGCGCGGAAATCGAAATATTGCGCAGCCCACATCTGGTGCTGGCCGACGCCGGTGCTGATGATTGCGCGCCCTTGCGTATGCCGGTTGATCTCCTCGATCACCGCATGCGGCTGGATCATTTCGCTCTGACGATCGTAGTTCAAGGCATGGGTCTTTTTCAGTTCCGCGATGTGCGTGTGCCAGGCGTCGTAGCGTTTGTCGGCACGCGGACGGAAACCATGCAGTGCGCCGTACTGGCGCAGTCGCTCCAGCGCACGCACAAGCTGACCGCCGTGTTGCCAGTGCACGGCCTTGACCTTGCCGAGTTCGGCTGGATCGATATCGATGTGCGCAAGAAAACGCGCATTCGGCGCGAACTTGGCCGGCACTGCGGCGACGCGGTCGTCGAAACGCGCGCCGAGCGCGAGCAGGAAGTCGCAGTCCTCCACCGCGTAGTTTGCGTACGCCGTACCGTGCATGCCGAGCATGTGCAGAGCGAGTGGATCGGTGGTGTCGAATGCACCGAGGCCCATCAGCGTCGTGGTCACCGCAAAGCCGAAGTCGTCCACGAAGGCACGTAGTGCATCGGCGGCACCCGCGGCGATGATGCCACCGCCGGCGTAGATCAAGGGTCGGCGTGCGTGCTCGAGCGCATCGAAAAACGCGGCGCACTCGGCGTCGTTGGGCAATGCGCGATCGGTTGCCTGCAGCCGTCGGCGATAGCCTGGAATCGGCAGGCATCCTTCACCTTCGAAGACCAGCATTGCGTTCTGCACGTCCTTCGGCACATCAACCACGACCGGGCCAGGTCGGCCGGTGCGCGCGATTTCGAACGCGGTGCGCAACGTGGCTTCGAGCAGGTTGACATCGGTGACGAGGAACACGTGTTTCGCGCACGCGCCCATGATGTTGCTCACCGGCGCTTCCTGAAATGCATCGCTGCCGATTGCCGCCGTCGGCACCTGTCCGCAGATCACCACCAGCGGAATCGAGTCGGCCATCGAATCACGCACCGGCGTGACCATATTGGTCGCGCCCGGTCCCGAGGTCACGATGGCGACGCCTACCTTGCCCGATGCGCGCGCGTAGCCGGCGGCCATGAAGCCCGCACCTTGTTCGTTCGCGGGAACGATCAAGGGCATCGGTTCGCGGCCATCGGCACCGAGATTTGCGGCGTTGTGGCGGAACACGGCGTCGTACAGCGGCAGGATCGCGCCGCCCGAATAGCCGAACAGCACCTTGATGTCCTCGTCTACCAATACCTGCACGATGGCCTCGGCGCCACTCATCGCGTTGCCGCAATGTCGATGTGACGCCGTGCTTTCGGTGGACGTTGCGAGGGCTTGCATCCGTGGTGCGCTCATGAATTTCCCAAAAAGTTGTTGAAGCTGCTCCCTCTCCCCGCTGTCGCGAGGCGCGGGTTTTCTTGTTGAGACACACCCTCTCCCCGACGGTTTCACCGTTGGGAAGAGCGCTGGGGTGAGGGGGCTCTTTGCTCTTTGTCCTTCGCCAGGCAAGATCAAGAGCCCCCTCACCCAACCCTCTCCCCGCTGTCGCGGGGAGAGGGCTTTTCCTTGTTTCCCTCCCCCGCGATCAACTGGAGAGGGCTCCTTCTTGTCTCCCTCTCCCCAACGGCTTCACCGTTGGGGAGAGGGTTGGGGTGAGGGGGTTCTTCGCTCTTCGCCGAGCAGGATCAAGAGTCCCATCACCCAACCCTCTCCCCGCTGGCGCGGGGAGAGGGCTTTTCCCTGTTTCCCACCCCCGCGATCGAAAGGAGACGGCTCTTTCTTGTCTCCCTCTCCCCGACGGCTTCACCGTTGGGGAGAGGGCTGGGGTGAGGGGCGCTCTTCGCTCTTCGCGGAGCAGGATCAAGAGTCCGTCACCGAACCTTCTCCTCGCTACGGCGAGGAGAGACCTTTCCCGTCGAGACAATTTCCTCTCTCCGCTGTCGTGGCGAGAGCGCTTTTCATCAGCCCGCTTTTTTCAATGGAACCAGCTCAGGCTTGGTCACCGCGTTCGAGTTGAGCCAAGGCATGCGCGCGCGCAACGCCGCGCCGACCTTCTCGATCGGATGATCGAGATCAGCCTGCTTGAGGCGCTTGTAGTTGGGCAGGCCGGCCGCGTATTCGGCGATCCAGTTGCGCGCGAAGGTGCCATCCTGGATATCGGTGAGCACCGCTTTCATGCGCTGCTTGGTGCCTTCGTCGACGATGCGCGGACCGCTCACGTAGTCGCCGTACTGCGCGGTCTCGGAAACGAATTCGAGCATGCGCTTGAGGCCACCTTCGTAGAACAAATCCACGATGAGCTTGAGTTCGTGCATGACCTCGTAGTACGCGATCTCGGGTTTGTAGCCGGCTTCGACCAGAGTCTCGAAACCCTTCAGCACAAGTTCGCTGGCACCGCCGCAGAGCACGGCCTGTTCACCGAACAGATCCGTCTCGGTTTCTTCCTTGAAATCGGTTTCGATCAGCATTGCGCGTCCGCCGCCGATGCCGTCCGCATACGCTTTTGCCTTCGCTTCGCCCCGACCACTTGCATCCTGATGCACCGCATACAGGCAGGGCACGCCGCGACCGCGCTCGTATTCACTGCGCACGAGTGCGCCGGGACCTTTCGGTGCGACGAGCACGACATCGATGTCTGCGCGTGGCTTGATCTGGCCGAAGTGCACGTTGAAGCCGTGCGCGAACAGCAGCGCTGCGCCGGGTTTGATATTCGGTTCGATCGCATCGCGATACAGCGCGGGTTGCACCATGTCCGGCGTGAGCACGGCGACGAGGTCCGCACCTCGCACGGCGTCGGCCGGTTCGACGACCGTGAAGCCGTCGGCCGCAGCGCGCACCGACGTTGGTCCGCCTTTGCGCAATCCGACCACGACATCGAGGCCGGAGTCCTTGAGGTTGAGTGCGTGCGCGCGACCCTGGCTGCCGTAGCCAAGAACGGCGATGCGGGCCTGACTCAGAGTGGTGTTCGATGCTGGCTGGCTCATGCGGTAACTCCTTCGTTGGATTCTGAGTGAATGCGTGTGGGCGTATGGACGGCCGTATTTGGTTGCGTAATCGCGCCGTCGGAAGCGGAGCTGACGAGATAGGCGTACTTGGCGAGCACGCCATGCATGACCTTGGGTGGTAATGGACGCCAGCTGGCGCGGCGAGCGGCGAGGTCGGCTGTCGTGCGCAACTCGCGCTGCTCGCCATCGATGACGATGCGGTCGCCTTCGCGCAGCAAGGCGATAGGTCCGCCGCGCGCAGCCTCCGGCGCGATATGGCCGACCATGAAACCGTGCGTTGCGCCGGAAAAACGACCGTCGGTGATCAAGGCGACATCGCCGCCGAGTCCGCGCCCGATCAGCGCGGCGGTGACGCCGAGCATTTCGCGCATGCCGGGGCCGCCGGCGGGACCCTCGTTGCGAATCACGATCACGTCGCCCGCGTGGATGCGATCGCCCTGCACGGCGGCGAAGGCTTCTTCTTCGCTTTCGAATACACGAGCGCGGCCGTCGAAATAGCCACCCTCTTTGCCAGCAAGCTTGAGGATGCAACCTTCCGGCGCCAGATTGCCGTAGAGAATCGAGTAGCCGCCGCGCGCCTTCAGCGGCGCGCTGACCGGATGCACGACATTCTGCGCGTCGGTGCGAGGTGCGGCAGCCGCTTCCTCGAACAGGCTGCGGCCGGTGACTGTGGGTGCATCGTCAAGCATGCCCGCCGCGATCAATTCCTGTGCGACGCGTGCGCAACCTCCGGCGCCGAACAATTCGACGGCGGTGTAGCGGCCGCCCGGCAGCAAGTCGGCGATCACCGGCGTGTGTTTCGAGGCGGGCTCGAAGTCTTCCAGCGTCCACTCGACGCCGGCTTCGCGCGCGATCGCGAGCAGATGCAGCACCGCGTTGGTCGACCCGGCGGTCGCCGCAACCATGCGCGCCGCATTGCGAAACGAGGTGCGCGTGAGCATCTCACGTGGCGTGCGCTGCTCGCGCAGGCATTCCATCACGAGCTCGCCGCAGCGGCGCGCGGCTGCGAGCTTGGCCGGGTGTGTCGCGGGAATGTCGTTGAAACCGAGCGGCGACAAGCCGAGCGTCGACAGCACCATCGCCATCGTGTTCGCAGTGAACTGACCGCCACAAGCGCCGGCACCCGGACACGCGGCGCGTTCGACCGACGTCAGCTCAGCGTCGCTGATCTTGCCGGCGCCATGCGCGCCAACCGCCTCGAACACTTGCTGGATCGTGATGGGATGATTGTCGTGCATGCCATGCGCGATGGTGCCGCCGTACAGCGCGACGCCAGGGACATTGAGCCGCGCGAGCGCCATCGCGGCGGCAGGGATCGTCTTGTCGCAACCGCACAGCACGACCATTGCATCGAGGCAGTGGCCATCGACCGCGAGCTCGATCGAATCCGTGATCACTTCGCGGCTGATCAATGAAGAACGCATGCCCGGCGTACCCATCGCGATGCCGTCGGTAACGGCGATCGTGTTGAACTCGATCGGCGTGCCGCCCGCCGCGCGGATGCCTTCGGCGGTTGCGTTCGCGAGATCGCGCAGGTTGAGATTGCACGGGCTGACGTTGGACCAGGTGTGAACGACCGCGATGAGGGGCTTGGCGATATCGGCGTCATCGAGTCCTGTCGCGCGCAGCATTGCGCGGGCGGGAGCACGGTCGGGGCCGGTTTTGATCAGATCACTGCGCATGGGATTCCGCGTGGTTGGTGGAGTCGAATGAGATGCGTCGGCGTCTGCGCTCATCCGCTAGCGCGCCCCCAACGCAGGAACGCCGCGGTGGCATACGCCTGGTCGTCGATCGCAGCGAGCACTGCATCGAGCACGGCTTGCGTGCCCGCGCTGCCGCCGAGATCGCGGGTGTGTGGTCCATGCTTCAGTACGTGGTCGATCGCGGATTCGATCGCGATGGCTTCCGCCTCCAGATCGAGCGAATGGCGCAACAGGAGCGCTGCGGAAAGGATCGCGCCGACCGGGTTGGCGATACCCTGACCGGCGATATCGGGTGCGGAACCGTGGATCGGTTCGTACAACCCGGCGCGACTGTCGCCGAGCGATGCCGACGGCAGCAGGCCGAGGGAGCCCGCGAGTGCGGCGGCTTCGTCGGTGAGGATGTCGCCGAACAGGTTTTCGGTGACGACGACGTCGTAGCGCGAGGGCTGCGTCAGCAACAGCATCGCCATCGAGTCGACGAGCTGATGTTCGACTTTCACGTCGGGATAGTCGGCAGCGATGCGCTGCACCGTGCTGCGCCACAGGCGTGACGTCTCCAGCACGTTCGCCTTGTCGACCGAGGTCAGAAGTTTGCGCCGGCCCCGCGCAAGCACGAACGCGCGGCGCACCACGCGCTCGATTTCGACGACGCTGTATTTGCATTCGTCGGTGGCGACGGTTTCATTGCGTGTTTTCGCACCAAAGTAGGCGCCGCCGGTAAGTTCGCGCACGAACATCACGTCGACGCCCATGAGCCTTTCGTTCTTCAGCGGCGACAACTTCGCCAACGCGGAATGCACTTGCAGCGGACGCAGGTTCGCGTACACACGCAGAGCTGCGCGCAGGGTGAGCAGACCTTGTTCGGGTCGCACGGCAGCATCGGGATCGGACCACTTCGGTCCACCGACGGCGCCGAGCAAGACGGCATCGGCGTGCTGGCACGCGGCGAGCGTTGTCGCGGGCAGAGGTTCGCCACAGGCGTCGATCGCACAACCGCCGATCAGGTGTTCGTCGAACTCGAACGTGTGTCCGTACTGATCGGCAATGACCTGCAGCACGGCGACTGCGGCAGCGGTGACCTCGGGGCCAACACCGTCACCCGGCAGGGTAGTGATACGGGCCTTCATGCGGCTTGCTCCTGTCGTTGGTTTTCGTAGCGCCCGATTGCGTCTGCGTGCTGCAGCAGGAAGCCGAGCTGGTCGACGCCGTTGAGCAGGCAATGGCGCGCGAACGCTTCAAGCTCGAAGCGGATGCGGCCGCCGTCGGGTAGTTCGATCGTCTGCTCGCGCACGTCGATCGCAAGCTCCAGGCCCGGGTGCTCAAGCAGCCAGCGGTGCTCGGCTTCGTCAATGAGGATCGCGAGAAGGCCGTTCTTCAGTGCGTTGTTGCAGAAGATGTCGGCGATCTCGCTGCACAGCACGGCTTCGATGCCATAGTCGAGCAGCGCCCATGGCGCATGCTCGCGCGAAGAGCCGCAACCGAAGTTGCGACCAGCGACGAGGATCGAGCATTGCCGAGCTTGCGGCTGGTTCAGCGGAAACGCAGGGTTGTCGCTGCCATCGGCGTTGTAGCGCCAGTCGTGGAAGCACAGCTTGCCGAGTCCGTTGCGTTCGGTCGTGGTGAGGAATCGCGCAGGGATGATGCGATCGGTGTCGATGTTTTCGTCGGCTAGCACAGCGCTGCGCGAATGGATGCGGGTGACGGATTTCATCAATGAAATTCCTCGCGGGTTGGCATGGGCCCTTCATCGCGATAGCGACAGTGTTGAGGTGAGGGACGATGGTGGGGAGTGTGTTGAAGTGAGAAGCGATGCCGCCGGTCTCCTTCTCCCCGTCGGGGAGAGGGTCGGGGTGAGGGGGCGTCAGCTCGAAACGAATGCATGCAGATGTCACGTTCTCGATGACTTCCCCTCACCCCAGCCCTCTCCCCTGAGGGGAGAGGGAGAAGTGCTGGTTTCTCGGCGACCAAAGACGCATCGCGCAAACCCTGATCGATGCTCATGCGACAGCCTCCGTCAGGTAAGCACGCGGGTCGGCGATGACGCCGGCGATTGCCGATGCAGCAGCCGTCGCGGGACTCGCGAGGACGGTGCGTGCGCCCTTGCCCTGTCGCCCTTCAAAGTTGCGATTCGATGTGCTGACGACGAGCTGGCCTGGTTGCGCGAGATCGCCGTTCATTGCGATGCACATCGAACAACCCGACTCGCGCCATTCGGCTCCTGCATCGAGAAATACCTGATGCAATCCCTCGCGCTCGGCATCGCGACGCACCGCTTCGGAGCCCGGCACGACCAGCATGCGCACTCCGCTCGCGATACGTCGGCCGCGCAGCAGCTGCGCGGCTTCGCGCAGATCCGGCAGGCGAGAGTTGGTGCAGCTGCCAACGAACACGACATCCACGGCCATGCCTTGCATCGCGTGGCCGGGTTCATAGCGCATGTAGTCGCGTGCGCGGCGCTCCTGCGCATTGGTCGGCGCCGGCAGCGGCGCATCCAGCGCCAGGGCCATGCCCGGATGCGTGCCGTAGGTGACGGTCGGTCGCACTTGGCGTGCATCGAAGTGCAGCTCGCGGTCGAAGCGAGCGCCTTCGTCGCTGCGCAGCGAGCGCCAACGTTGCACGGCTGCATCCCAATCCGCGCCTTGTGGCGCATGCGGACGACTCTTCAACCACGCGAACGTGACGTCGTCCGGTGCGATCAGACCCGCGCGCGCGCCAGCCTCGATCGACATGTTGCACACGGTCATGCGTTCTTCCATCGACAGACGCTCGATGGTGGGGCCGCGATATTCGATGACATGGCCGGTGCCGCCATCGACGCCGATGCTGCCGATGATTTGCAGGATCAGATCCTTGGCGCCGACGCCCGCAGGCAACTGACCGTCGACATGGATTGCCAGCGTCTTCGGCTTGCGTTGCAGAAGACACTGCGTCGCCATCACGTGGCCGACTTCGGTAGTGCCGATGCCGAACGCGAGCGCGCCGAACGCGCCATGCGTCGAGGTATGACTGTCGCCGCAGACGATGGTCATGCCCGGTTGCGTCGCGCCGAGTTCGGGTCCGATCACGTGCACGATGCCGCGATCGGCGCTGTCCCAGCCGTGCAGGGCGACACCAAATTCGCGGCAGTTCGTTTCGAGTCGTGCGACCTGCGCTTTCGCTTCCGCGTTCGTGTAGACACGCTCGCCATTCGCTGCAGCGGGTAGTGTTGGCGTCGAATGATCCAGCGTCGCGAGCATGCGATCGGGCCGGCGCAACGACAGGCCGCGTTCGCGCAACTCACTGAAAGCCTGTGGCGAGGTGACCTCGTGCACCAGATGCAGGTCGACGTAGAGAATCGCCGGTGTGTCGGCGGACTCGGGCGCGACGATGTGTGCGTCCCAGATTTTTTCGAACAGCGTCGTCGCGTTCATGCCGCCATTCCTTCGGCTGTGCGTTGCAGATCGCAAGAGGCGAGCAGCGCGTTGTCTGGCGACTCGCTAGCTGCAGCGGATGCGACCACATGCGTCAACCAACCCCAGCGGTCTTCGGTGCGGCCATCGAACAAGCCGAAGAACGTCTGCTGCAGTTGTTTCGTGATCGGTCCGGGTTTGCCGTTGCCGACATCCTTGCGATCGACCGAACGCACCGGTGTGATCTCGGCGGCAGTGCCGGTCATGAAGATTTCGTCCGCTGCGTACAAGGCTTCGCGCGGCAGATCGCGTTCTTCGACCGCGATGCCGAGATCGGTGGCAAGCGTGATCACGCTGTCGCGCGTGATGCCGGCGAGGATGCCGGCGCTCGTCGGCGGCGTGAGCAGCTTGCCGCGCTTGACCAGGAACAGGTTTTCACCAGCACCCTCGCTGAGCAGCCCGTTGTATCCGAGTGCGATGCCTTCCGCGTAGCCCGCGCGTCGCGCTTCGAAGCCGATCAACTGGCTGCTGAGATAGTTGCCGCCGGCCTTGGCCCAGCTCGGAATCGTGTTCGGTGCCGGGCGGTTCCACGACGACACGCCCACGTCGGCTCCGTGCTCGATGGCGTCGCCCAGATACGCGCCCCAGTTCAGTGCCATGATCGCGACGTCGACCGGTGCGCCTTCCGATGGCAACACGCTCAAGCCGCCCGCGCCACGAAACACGATCGGCCGCACATACGCCGATGGCATCTGGTTGGCGCGGATCAGTTCCAGGCAGGCGGCGTTGATTTCATCTTCGCTGTAGCCGATGTCGATTTCGTAGATGCGCGCCGACTCGAACAAGCGATGCGTGTGATCGGCGAGGCGGAAATACGCGGGCCCTTGCGGTGTTGCATAGACGCGTTCGCCTTCGAACACCGAGGAGCCGTAGTGCAGTGCATGCGCACTCACGTGCACGGTTGCATCGGCCCAGGGTTTGATCTGGCCGTTGTGCCAGAGAAATGGCGTGCTCATGCGGCGGCTCCTTCGGTTTTCAGAGTTGAATCGGTTGCAGCCGCGGGCACGGGCAGCTGGCGTTCGATGCGATTGACGATCGCGAGCGCCGCCATCGCGGTCGCTTCGATGATGTCGGTACTGACGCCGTTGCCATGCCAGTCGCGATCCGCGTGACGCGCGGTCAGCTGGGCCTGTCCTTGCGCGTCGCCGCCTTCGCTGACGGCGCGTATCTGGAACTGGGTAAGTTCGAGCGTGGCGCCGGTTGCGCGCTCGATTGCGCGCAGCACGGCATCGACGGGACCGTCGCCGATCGCGGCTTCGCCGACTTCGCGACCGTCGTCGTGGCGCAGCTTCACCGAGGCCGATGCGCTGCCGCCCAGGTGCGAGTTGGTGTTGAGCTGCACGATGCGCCACGGGCCGGTCGCATCCGGATCGAGGCCGAGCGCAATCGCTTCCAGATCCTCGTCATGGATCTCGCGTTTCTTGTCGGCCAGCGCCTTGAAGCGTGTGAACACGCCGTCCATCAGCGCTTCATCGACATCGTGGCCCAGCGCCTGCAGCC
>JBDSFA010000064.1:0-3740 GCA_039919785.1 Dokdonella sp.
CTTCGATCAAGCGGCCGTGGTAGAGCGTGCCGCTCGGGTTGTTCGGCGAACAGACGATGACGAGCTTGGTGTCGTCGTCGCACAGCGCGAGCAGCTTTTCCGGAGCCAGCACGAAATTGTCGTCCGCATCGAGTGCGAGTGCACGATAGCCCGCGCCCTGCAGCGCGCTACCGATGCGATACATGCCGAAGGTCGGTGCGAACGCGACGACGTTGTCGCGCCCGGCACGGCAGAACGCGCGCAGCAGAAGATCGATCGCTTCGTCGCTGCCACGCCCGATCCACAAACGCGCGGAGTCGGTTGCATACAAGGCGGCGAGGCGCGCACGCAGGTCCGAAGGTTGCGGTGACGGATAGCGGTTGAGGCCGGCATCGATGTCGACGCCTTCCTCGCGCAGATCCCAGGGCGATTCGTTCGCATCAAGGCGAATGCGCGCATCGAAGCCGCTGCGTCGCGCCGATGCATAGGGTTTGAATGCGGCCAGTTCGGGCCGCACGCGTTCGAGCATGCTCATGTGCTCACCTGAGTAGCCCTCCCCTTCAAGGGGACGGTTGGGTGGAGATGGTTTTCGAGAACCTCCAACTTGGCCAAACGCACATCCACGGCACGCGCGTGCGCTTCGAGGCTTTCTGCACGCGCGAGCACCGTGGCGTCACCGCCGATCGCGCGCAGGCCTTGGGCGCTGAGCTCCTGCACGTTGACGCGACGCAGGAAACTGTCGACGCCAACGCCGCCAAAGGCACGCGCAAAGCCGAGCGTCGGCAATACATGGTTTGGGCCGGCGCAATAGTCGCCGACGGTTTCCGGTGACCACGCGCCGAGAAAGATGCTACCTGCGTTGCTGATGCCAGGCAGCAGCGCACGCGCATCACGCGTGTTCACGATCAGATGTTCGGGTGCGTAGCGTTCGGACACCTGCACTGCTTCGGCAAGGTTCGCCACGCGAATCAAGCGCGCATGTGCAAGCGCGGCCAGGGCGATGTCACGGCGTGGCAGTTGTGCAACCTGTTCGGCCACCTCGCGCGCGACCGCCGCGAGCAGCTGCTCACTCGGACTCAACAACAACACCTGCGAGTCGGCGCCGTGTTCGGCCTGCGCCAACAGGTCGGCAGCGACGAACGCAGCGTCAGCGCTGTCATCGGCAATGACCAGCACTTCGGAAGGGCCCGCTGGCATGTCTATCGCCGCGCCCTCGGGATCCGCCGCGACTTCGAGCTTGGCTGCGGTGACCCAGCCATTGCCGGGGCCAAACAGCTTCGCGCAACGCGGTACGGTTTCGGTGCCATAGGCCATCGCGCCGATCGCCTGTGCGCCTCCGAGCTTGAACACACGCGATATACCGCACAGTTTCGCGGCGACAAGGATCGACGGATCGACGCTGCCATCGCTGCGTGGCGGCGTCGCAAGCACGATCTGTGCGCAGCCGGCCAGACGCGCGGGAACGCCGAGCATCCACACGGTCGAGGGCAGCGGCGCGCTGCCGGCTGGTGCGTAAAGGCCGACGCGATCGATGGGACGGATGATCTGCTCGCAGCGCACGCCAGGCGCCGTATCTACCCGCAGCGGCGTCGGCACCTGCGCTGCATGAAACGCTTCGACGCGCGCGATTGCATTGCGCATGGCGGCGCGCACGTCGGCGCCAACGTGAGATTCGGCTGCCGCAAACTCCGCGTCGATCACCTCGAAGCGGTCGAGCGTACAATGGTCGAAACGTGTACCGAACTCACGCAAGGCGTCATCGCCACGTGCGCGCACGGCGGCGAGGATGGCGCGGACGGCGCCAAGCTGGTTCTCGTCGCGCAGTTGTCGCGGGCGCGCCAGCGTTGCGCCGCGCTCGCGTTCGTCGAGTGCGGACCAGTCGATGATGGCAAGGCTGGGCGACGTCATGCGAGCATGCGCTCCACGCTGAGGACCATCATGCTGCTCGCGCCAAGGCGCTTGAGCTCCTCAAGCTGTTGCCAATCGAGGGTGCTGCACAGCGCCTGCATGGCGATGTGGTCGGGCCGTCCATCGAGACTGAGCACGCTGGGCGCGTCGCGCGAAGGCAGCACACGCGTGATCGCCTGCAACGCCGAGCGTGGGGCCTGCAGCATCAGCAGGCGCACGCCGTCGCCGGAACGCGCGCCGGCGATGCGCGCACACAGGCGCTCGATCTGCAACGTGGTCGCGGCGCTGTGCGCGCGCGGACTCGACGCGAGTACCGCTTCGCTGCGCATCACGTCGACGAGCTCGTGCAACTGGTTCGCGGCAAGTGTCGCGCCGCTGGAGACGAGGTCGCAAATTGCGTGCGCCTTGCCCAGGCGTGGCGCGATCTCGACCGAGCCGTTGAGCAGTACGACCTCGGCGCTGATGCCTTGCGTGCCGAGCCAGTTGGCGAGCACAGCGGGGTAGGAGGTTGCGATGCGCAAGCCGGCGAGATCGCTTGCGCTCTCGATCGGTCCACCGTCCGGTACGGCAATCGCAAGGTGGCAGCCACCAAATCCAAGCGGCTGCAGTTCGGCCGGCGCGGGTTGCCCCGGTGTCGCAAGACATTGCTCAGTGAGGACGTTGCGCCCGACGATGCCGAGCTCGCAGCTGCCCTCAACGAGCAGGCCGGGGATGTCGTCGTCGCGCACCAGCAGCACGTCAACCGCCATGTTTTCGCCGTACAGGAACAGCTTATCGCGACTGGCACGGAACACGAGGCCAGCGCGGCGCAGCAGATCGAGCGACGGTTCGGCCAGGCGTCCAGATTTCTGCACGGCGATGCGCAGTCGATCACGAGTCTCGTTCATCCTGCGCTCCGCGCTGTTTTGGTTGCTGCCGTCTTGCGCGGCGATCGTGTACGTGACGCCGCGAGTACGTAGCCGCCGGAGCCCTGTTCGAGACAGCGTGCGACGCGTCCGATCGTGGTGATGCTGACCGCCGTCGCGTCGTGGATCTGCCAATAGGGCTCGCCGGTGAGCAAATGCGGCACCACGCTCCAGCGATCGCGCATGGATTCGCGTTCGGCGGGCGTGCACAGGTCGTCGAGGAAGGCACGCACCTCAGCGACGCTGCGCAGGGTGAGCAGGGCTTCGCACAGCGATCGCTCGGCGCGGTTCGAGTCGAGTTCGGGTTCAATCTGTCGGCGTTTCATCGTGTTGATGTATTAATGCGTTAGTACGATAACGAAGACTATCGGCTGCGCGCAGCGCCGTCAAGCTGAAGGTCAGGCTGCGGCGCACGCTGCTGAAGCCGCAGGGTATCGATCCTTCCAGCGCTTCGACTTCGCTTGCTTGCGCAAGCTAGGCTCAGCGCGAACGGGATGTGCAAGTGCGGTTCGACGTGGGTCAGTTCGCCCCGAGTCCTTCGTCAAGCTAAGGTAAGGCTGGCGCACGCTGTTGAAGTCGCCGGGTATCGATCCTTCCAGCGCTTCGACTTCGCTTGCTTGCGCAAGCTACGCTCAGCGCGAACGGGATGTGCAACTGTGGTTCGACGCGGGTCAGTCCGCCCCGAGCCCTTCGTCGGGCTATGGACAGGCTGCGGCGCACGGCGCCGAAGTCGAAGGGATGAATCACGCCGAGCTTCGCCTTCGCGCCGCCAGAATTCCGTCATCCTCTCGGGCGAAACTGCGACTTTCAGCCGGATGCGCGCAGGCTATCGCCGAGCCACCGGAATGCGGGATCATTGCCGGCTTCCCGCCGGTGTCGTCGGGGACGGAATCGGGGAAACCAACGATGGATGTGCTTCGGTGGCTGCTGCGCCTGCCTGTGCTCGCG
>JBDSFA010000406.1:0-3291 GCA_039919785.1 Dokdonella sp.
CCTCGGCGATGATCTCGGCATAGTGCGACATGCGTAGCAGATGGATACCCGTTCCCAGATCGCGGTACTCGATAGCCTTGGCGAGGCGGTAAAGGGTTTCGCGTTCGCGCTGCTCGACTTCCTGCAGCCCTTCAAGGACTCGTGCTTCGAGCGAACGCGCACGCTCCTTGACCGATTCGCCCTGCTGGCGCAATTGCAAAAGGTTGCGACAACGCGTGCGCAATTCCCGCGGCCGAACCGGTTTGACCAGGAAATCGATGACACCCGCTTCCAGCGCTGCTTGGCGCACAGGCTCGTCACCGACCACGCTGATCAACACGATCGGCACGTCGCGACGTGACAAGGAACGTCGAAACCGGCGCGCAAACTCGAGCCCATCCATCTCGGGCATGCGGTAGTCGAGCAGGACCAGATCGGCAACATTCCCTTCGGACCAACGCAAGGCGTCGATCGGATTGCCAAAATCGGACGAATGGACACCAGGACCGATCGCTTCAACGACATGCCGAAGCATTGTCCTCGCAGAAGGCTGGTCGTCGACGATCAGTACATTCACGCAAGCTCTCCGCGGTGTGATTAAACCCGCCCGCGCCAATAATCACCAGCGTGGGCCTCGCGCTGCCAGCCGGCAACGAGCTTCGCTGCATGTCCGAACGTCCACGCAGAAAGCGCCAGAAAGTCCGATTCACAGGCTAGCACAACCGCCGAACGATTGGTTTTCTGCTGCCTGGGCGTCCGCTGCGCACGGCGGTGGTTCAGCGCCGTGGAAGAAGTATACAAGTACTTTCACCCAGCTTCAGGGCGCATGTACGGAAACAGCAGCACGTCGCGTATCGACGGCACATCGGCGAAGAACATGACGAGCCGGTCGATACCGACGCCGAGGCCTCCGCTGGGCGGCATGCCGTATTCCAGAGCTCGGATGTAGTCAGCATCGAAGTGCATCGCCTCGTCGTCGCCAGCGTCCTTGGCTTCCACCTGGGCGCGGAAACGCGCTGCCTGGTCCTCGGGATCGTTCAGTTCCGAGAAACCGTTCGCCAGCTCCTTGGCGCCCACAAACAGCTCGAAACGGTCGGCCACCGTCGGATCGGCGTCGCTCGCACGTGCCAGCGGCGAGACCTCGACCGGATACTGCGTAATAAAGGTCGGCTGCACCAGGGTGCCTTCGACCGTGCGTTCAAAGATCTCCAGCAACAGCTTGCCGGCACCGTATCCGGGCATGACCCCGACGCCGAGTCTCGCGCAATGGGCTGCCAGCGCATCGCGATCGCCGATTTCGTGTTCGCTGATTTCCGGGTTGTGGTGACGCACCGCTTCGGCCATCGCCCAGCGCTTGAACGGAGCGCCGACATCGATCTCGCGACCTTCCCAGCTCAGGTTCGTGCGACCGAGCGTCGCCTGGGCGGTGTCGCGGATCATCGCCTCGGTCAGATCCATGACCTCGATGTAGGTCGCGTGCGCCTGATACAACTCGAGCATCGTGAATTCAGGGTTGTGCCGCGTCGAAACGCCTTCGTTGCGAAAGTTGCGATTGATCTCGTAGACACGCTCGAAACCGCCGACGACGAGACGCTTGAGATACAACTCCGGTGCGACGCGCAGATACATCTGCAGGTCCAGCGCATTGTGGTGCGTGACGAAGGGCTTTGCCGTGGCGCCACCGGGTATCGGATGCATCATCGGCGTCTCGACTTCCATAAAACGACGCGCCGGTGCCTCCAGCCACTGCCGGATGAAGCGGATCACCGACGAACGCAGTTCGAATACGCGGCGTGATTCCGGCGTGACGATGAGGTCGACATAGCGCTGGCGATAGCGCTGCTCGACGTCGGCGAGGCCATGGAACTTGTCGGGCAACGGACGCAGTGATTTGGTCAGCAGACGGAAGGTGTCGACCTTGATCGACAGCTCACCCGTCTTCGTGCGCATCAGCACGCCGGCTGCGCCGACGATGTCGCCGACATCGCCACCCTTGAATGCCTCGTAAGGCGCTTCTCCGACTGTGCCTTGATGGATGAACAGCTGGATGCGACCGCTGACATCCTGCACCTGCGCAAAGCTCACCTTGCCTTGTACGCGCTTGAGCACGACCCGCCCGGCAACTGCAACGCGGCGCGCAACGCCTTCAATGGCTTCCGCCGTCCAATGTTCGATATCGGCGAATTCGGCCTGTAGATCGCCCGTAAACGCATCGATCTTGAAGTCGTTCGGAAACGCGATGCCCTGCGCACGCAGTGCGCGCAATTTCTCGCGGCGCTCGGCGATCAGCTTGTTTTCGTCAGGCGGGATCGCATCCGCACGCGCTCCTGCAGTGGCTTCTGCGCCAAGCTCAACTGAACTACCACTCATTTGCATCGCCTCAATCAAAATTTTCGTTGCACACCACACCGGCGCTTTACGCGTCGACGCGCTTGGCACCCGCAGCGAGGCCCGACTTCAAACTCGCCTCGATGAATTCATCGAGATCTCCATCGAGTACTTTCTGCGTATCCGTGCGTTCGATGCCGGTGCGCAGATCCTTGATGCGCGACTGATCGAGCACGTAGTTGCGGATCTGACTGCCCCAGCCGATATCCGACTTGGTCGCTTCCAGCGCATCCTTTTCCGCGTTGCGCTTCTGCACTTCGCGCTCGTAAAGTTTCGCCTTCAGCATCTTCATCGCGTGGTCGCGATTGGCGTGTTGCGAGCGCTGCGTCTGGCACGCGACCACGATTCCGCTGGGCATGTGCGTGATGCGCACCGCCGATTCGGTCTTGTTGACGTGCTGGCCGCCGGCACCCGATGAACGGTACACGTCGGTCCTGAGGTCGGCGGGATTGATCTCGATATCGATGTCGTCATCGACTTCCGGTGAAACAAACACGGAGGTGAAACTCGTGTGGCGGCGGTTGTCCGAGTCGAACGGCGACTTGCGCACCAGACGATGAACACCGATCTCGGTCTTCAGCCACCCGTACGCGTATTCACCCTCGACGCGGAACGTCGCGCTCTTGATGCCGGCGACTTCGCCCGCGCTCGCTTCCAGAAGTTCGGTCTTCCAGCCGCGCGCCTCGCACCAGCGCAGATACATGCGCAACAGGATTTCGGCCCAGTCCTGTGCCTCGGTGCCACCGGCGCCGGCCTGGATGTCGACGAACGCATTCGTGCTGTCCATCTCGCCGGAGAACATGCGTCGGAATTCGAGCTTCTCGACCTGCGCATTCAGCGTCGCGACATCGTCGGACACAGCAATCGCAGTGCCCTCGTCGCTCTCGCCAATGGCCAGGTCGAGCAGATCGCGTGCCTCGGTCA
>JBDSFA010000077.1:0-2203 GCA_039919785.1 Dokdonella sp.
GCGCGATCGACGGCGGACTCGCTGCCGGCGCAAGCACCGCCTTGGTGTTCGAAGTTGCCGATCCCGGTCGCGATGCGGTCGCGTTCGAGTTCAAGTTCGAGTAGGTCGAATGACCGAAGCGCTCCGATGGGTGCGCGTTGCAGGACTCTTCTCACTGAGCTTCTGAGATAGATCACGCAAGTACCGATGGATGAAGGCATAGAAGAAAAATTTGCACGTCGCGACTGCGAATTCGCATCCGGGGGACTTATCAAGTCGCGAGTACAGCGCTAATATCCCCTCCCGATGCCCGCTCGCCTGCGCATCGGCCCGCTCAAGGAAATACGCTCGTCCATAGGGGCCCTGTTGTTGTGAATGCCGCAATCCCGCTGCGCGCCGATGTCGCGCACGAACCATCCTTGCAACCCGCTCTGCGCGAATGTGTTTCGCGCGCCGTGCGCCGCTATCTTGCGGACGTCGAATCGGCGCCGGGCGAGGGCCTGCACGCGCTCGTCATGAGCGAAGTGGAAGCGCCACTACTACGCGAAGTGATGGCCTGGTACGGCGGCAACCAGAGCAAGGCGGCGGCCGCGCTCGGCATCAACCGCGCGACCTTGCGCAAGAAGCTGCAGCAATACAGCCTCGCGAGCTGACCACGCGGAGGTTCTGCGCAACTCGCCTCGCGCCGCTATAATCGGGCGTTTCCCGCAGCTGCCCACGAACCCATGCTCGACGCCACCCTTGTTCCCGTCCGGCGCGCCCTGCTCAGCGTTTCCGACAAAGCCGGCCTCGTCGACCTCGCACGCGGACTCGATTCACTCGGCATTGCGCTGGTCTCGACCGGGGGCACTGCGAAGGCCCTGCGTGAAGCCGGTATCAGCGTCACCGACGTCAGCAGCGTCACCGGCTTCCCGGAAATCATGGACGGTCGTGTCAAGACCCTGCACCCGGGCGTGCATGGCGGTCTGCTCGGACGACGCGGCACCGACGACGAAGTGATGGCGCAACACGGCATCGCACCGATCGACCTGCTCGTGGTCAACCTGTACCCGTTCGAGGAGACCACCGCGGTACCCGACTGCACCCTCGAAGACGCGGTCGAGAACATCGACATCGGCGGCCCGGCGATGCTGCGAGCGGCAGCAAAGAATCACGAACACGTGGTGGTCGCGGTCGATCCTGCCGACTACGCCGAGTTGCTCGAAGCGCTTGCGCAGGGCGGCACACGACTTGGACTGCGTCGCCGACTTGCGGCCAAGACGTACGCGCACACGGCGCGCTACGACGGCCTGATCGCCAACTGGCTCGGCGCGCGTGCAGATGCCGAGCGGCCCGAGGCGTTCGCGCCGACCGTGCATCTGGCGTTCGAGCGCAAGCAGAATCTGCGCTACGGCGAAAATCCGCATCAGGGCGGCGCCCTGTATGTCGAGCGGAACGTGCCGCCGGGCACCGTGGCCAGTGCGCGCGTCCTTGCCGGCAAGGAACTGTCGTACAACAACATCGCCGATGCCGACGCCGCGCTCGAATGCGTCAAGGCGTTCCAGAAGACGCCGGCCTGCGTGATCGTCAAGCACGCCAATCCCTGCGGCGTCGCGCTCGGCGCAAATCTAGAGGAAGCCTACGATCGCGCCTATGCCTGCGATCCGGTTTCCGCATTCGGCGGCATCATCGCGTTCAACCATCGTCTGGATGCCGCTACCGCGCGCAAGATCATCGAGCGCCAGTTCGTCGAGGTCGTTATCGCACCGGACTTCGATGCCGATGCTGTCGACGCAATCGCCGCCAAGCCGAATGTGCGCGTGTTGGCCAGCGGCGAATGGGCGTTGTCGCCACCGCAGGCTTTCGACTTCAAACGTGTCGCTGGTGGTCTGCTGGTGCAGGATGCCGACCGCGATACCTTGCTTCTGACGGACCTCAAGGTGGTTTCACGGCGCGCACCGGATGCCGCAGAACTGCACGACTTGCTGTTTGCATGGCATGTCGCGATGTTCGTCAAGTCGAACGCGATCGTCTACGTCCGCGGCGGCCGCACCATCGGCATTGGCGCCGGCCAGATGAGTCGCGTGATCAGCGCGAAGATCGCCGCGATGAAGGCGGCGGAAGCGAAACTCGTGGTGCCAGGCAGCGTGATGGCGTCGGATGCGTTCTTCCCGTTCCGCGACGGCATCGATACGGCTGCAGAGGCCGGTATCCGCGCGGTGATCCAGCCCGGCGGCTCGATGCG
>JBDSFA010000300.1:0-21150 GCA_039919785.1 Dokdonella sp.
GCATCGCGACTGAAGTCGCTCCCACACTATTCGTTGGGTTACACGATACGGCGCGTAGTACGCAAGGCGTCAGTGCGACCGCTGCCATTGCACGCCGAGCATCAGCGTGCGGTCCGGCGCCGGCTCGAAGTAACGCCCGTTGGCATCGTTGACGATTACGGATCCCGCGTACGCGCGGTCAAACAGGTTGTCGACGCGCGCGAACGTGCGCAGGTGCCCCGCTGAGATCTCAAAGCCGTAGCCGATATCGGCCGCAGCGACGAAGTACGAAGGCGCGGCATCGGTGCCCAGATCGTTGACCGTGACCGCCCCGACGTAATCGCCCTGCAACGAAGCGCGCCAACCCTGTTCACCGCCCCAGCGCAGCGCCACGTGCAGGTCGTTTTTCGGAATTCCCGGAATGCGCGCGCCCGCGGCGACCGGCGTGTTTGGTGTCGTGCACGGGATTCCGGCGCAGGTCAGAAACCGCGAGCGGAACGTCGCGTCGAGCCAGGTATAGGCGAACTGCAGACGCCAGTCGTCCGTCAGACGCATGGACAACGCGGCTTCCGCGCCATCGCGGCGCGCCTTGCCGATGTTCTGGTAGGTCGTGCGCCCACCCGCATTGGTCGCGACGGCGAGTTCGTCGCGCGTATCGGCGCGGAACACCGCGACGTTCGCTTCGATGCCCTGCGTCGGACGCAGTTTCACCCCAAATTCGCGATTGCGGCTGTGCGACGGCGTCAGGCCAAACGCGAGACCGGCGCCGCCGTCGGCGCGATATCCCAGTTCGTTGAACGTCGGCGTCTCGAAACCCTTGCCGTACGATGCATACACATTCGCCCAACTCGCTGCGCGCCAGAGCAGGCCGGCGACCGGCGTGGTTGCGCCGTAGTCGACGCGGCCGCTGTCATTGGGATTTGAGGAAGTGATGTAGTGATCGACGGAATCGAATTTCACGTCGCTGTGACGCAGGCCTGCGCTCAGCGACCACGCGTCGGCGAAACGCCAGCTCGCCTGCACGTACTGGTCGAAATCGCTGACCGTGTCGTCTTCGTCGCGGCGCAACTTGCCACGCACGCCGAGCGTGCTACCGACGAAATTTTCGTAGCCGCGCCGCGCCTGACTCTGGCGATCCCAGGCGAGACCCGCCGCAATCTCGAACGGCCGTCCGCCCAGATCACCTCGCCAGGTCCAGCGTGCATCGCTGCCGCCGTAGTCGCTGCCGAGATCGACGACGCCGCCCGCATGCAGCGGATTGCCCTGCGTCGCGACGGGCACCGACAGGAATTGCGTGATATCACGCTGGCCGTAGTAGCCGAGCACGCGCAATGAATTGCCGCTACCCAGCTCCTGCTCATAGATCGCGCCAGCCTGGTTCTGGTGCACGCTCTTGCGCGTATCGAACTGCACGGCGGATGCGGCAACCTGGGTCGGGTCCGCATTCAACTGCGCATGCGTCAGGCCGAGTGGGTCTTGCGCACTCGGCAACGCGAGCGTGTTCACCAGAAGGGTCAGCTTGCCGCTGTCACCGATCTTGAAACCGAGCTTCGCATTGCCCGACGCGCGCTTCGCTGCGCTGTGCTCGCGATAGCCCTCGGTCTGGAAATGAGTGACGTCGAGGTTGTAGTCGAGCGGACCCGACACGCCGCGCGCATTCGCGCTAGCGCGCCAGGTGCCGTAGCTCGCAGCCGCGATGCCGAGATCGACTTCAGGCGGCTGTGAACCATCCGCCGTGAAGATCTGGATCACGCCGCCGGAGGAGTTGCCGTACAACGCCGAGAACGGCCCGCGCAGCACTTCGATGCGTTCGGCCGAGTCGAGATTGAAATGCGAAACCTGGCCCTGTCCATCGGGCATCGTCGCCGGAATACCGTCGGTATAGAGGCGCACGCCGCGCACGCCAAACGTCGAGCGCGCGCCGAAACCGCGTATCGATATCTGTTCGTCCTGCGCATAGTTCTGGCGATCGCGCGCAAGCAGGCCGGGAATGCCGCTCAGATATTCCGACGGATTCACGCCTAGCCTGTCCGGTGTGTCGTCGATATTCACCACATCGATCGATGCCGGCACCTCGAACGCGGGCTGCTCGGTACGCGTCGCTGTCACCACGACCACCGGCAGGTCGTTCGGTCGATCGAGTGCGTCATCCGCGCTCGCCAGCGAAGACACACCCAAGGCGCACATCGTCAGTGCAAGGCGAAGTGCCGCGCAGAGAGCGCAGGGACGAAGGATCGACAGCTGGACGCGCATGGGAACTCGGTGGGTTCAGGGAGGCCGCGAATGGTACGCGAAGGCGCGTCGACATGGCGTCCAGGGTCCTGCGAGCCGCGCCTGTTTTGAATGTGGCGCTGGCATGCGTGGATGCATGGCTTCACGCGTAGTTGAGCGCCGCTGCCGTTGGAATCCGCGTTGCACGTCGCGACGGCCATGCACAGGCAACAACGGACACGAGGACACTCATGAGCAGCCATCGAAACACGCCGCCGGCATCGGGAATGACGTGCGTCGGCACGGTGAACATGACCTTTCCGAAGGCATCCGCCAGCGCCACACTCACCGGCACCGACAGCGGCAGCGCAACCAGCCACGCGAGTACGGCGATCACGATGCCCTCGGCCTGGATCATGCGCGTGATGGTCGCGTGGCGCGCACCAATCGCGCGCATCACGCCAATCTCGCGCGTGCGTTCGAGCACGGCAAGGCTCATCGTCGAAGCAAGCCCCATGCCGCCGACCGCAATCATCACCCAGCCCATCACGCCGAGAAACTGGACGACCATGAGCAGATGATCCTCGAAGGCACGGCGCGTCTCGCCGACGAACTGGCTGCTGGCAACCGGAACGCCCGCCCGATCAAACGCCGCGCGCAGGCGCGCTATCAGATCGAGCGTGGACGCAGCGCTGGAATCCCCGCCGGCAACGAGCAGACTGGAAACGCGCGTGTCGCCACGCCGTTCGTCGAGTGTTGGCAATGGCGCGTAAGCGAGCGCCTGCGGTCCGGTATCGACGATGCCAACGATCGTCCACGCAGTCGAGCGGCCTTCGATCAGCAGGCGAATCGATGCTCCTGGAACAAGCGTGGATTCGTCTTTCACCAGGGCGCGGCTGACCACGAGGGCTGCGCGATCGGATGCCTTCAACCATCGCCCCGCCGTTATCGTCGGAATCAGCATGGGCGAGCCGTCCGGCAGTGCCAGCAGCGCGAAGGCACTGCCCGGCATCCCGTCCACATTCGCGACATGCGCGCTGACGCTGGCGAGACCTTGCACGCGTTCGACACCGGCGACGGGCGCGGCGATCGCCTCGATGGCTGCAGCATCCTGTGGGTCGGGAAGCCGCAACACGATGTCGTAGCGCTGGCTTGCGAACAACAGGTCGACCGATGCGCGCACCGAGTTGCGCAAATTGTCCGCGCCAACGTAGACCGCGCCGCCGGCCGACAGCGCGAGCAAGGTCAGCATCATGCGCTGGCGCTGGCGGAACGCGTTACCGATCGACAGCTGCAGAGGCCGGCCGATGCCGGGGATGGTGATCCATCTGCGCACGTGAAAGCCGCCGCCGGCGACGACGATGCCGGGATCATGCAACGCGGCGGCAACCGGCCTGCGACAGGCACGCATGATCGGAGCCACGGCGGCCGCGACCGGAAGCAAACAGCCGACGAGTAGCTGCAACGCGATCGCCCACCACGGTATCGCATAGCCGTCGATCGAGAAATTCAGCATGTCCGCCTTGAGTGCCGCGTATGGGCGTCCGATTGCGATCGCAGCAGGCACCGCGATGCTGGATGCGAGCAAGCCCAGCAACAACGCAAACGCGAAATACATCGCTGCGATCTGACCCACGCGCGCGCCCAGCGTTTTCATCACGCCGATCTCGCGCGCCTGACCCGACAGCATCGCCGTCATCAGGTTGACGATGAGGAAGCTTGCAACCAGCAGGGTGAGCAGGCCGAAAGCGCCCTGGGTCATCATCAAGGAATCCATTTGCGCCGCATGCGCATGCTGCCCCGGCACGGGTACGTCGACACGTGAAACGTGCTTGCCTTGGCATTCCGAGAGCAGCCTGACCTTGTCGGCAACGCGGCGCACCGCATCGCGATTGAGCGTGGTATCGCGCACGACGAATTGCAATTCATCAAATGACGACGACGCGCCAAGCTCGGCCATCGTCGCCGGCGTGACGAAGCCGTACACGACGTGATCCATCCAGCCCGGTGGCAGGCTGACGTCGTGCGCGATGCTGCTCACGCGCAATGCGCGCGCAGGATTGCTTGCAAACGTGAGACTGATCGAGCCACCCAGTGCTGCACCGGAGAGTTCGAGTGCGGACTTCTCGATCGCGATTTCACCATCGCGCGGTGGCCAGCTGCCGCGTGTGGATTCCAGCTTGCCAATGTCCTGCGCGTCGAAATTTTCAAGCGCGTGTAGTTCAGCGGTGATACGTGTGCCATTAGTTTCGACCGTGGCGAACACGCGGCTGCGCGCACGCGCGGCGGAGATTTCCGGCAGCGCGCGGACCGCGGCGAGCAGGGCCTCATCGACGCCCTCGACCTTGAGCGTGGCCGACACCGGATGGCTCGCACGATAGGTCGCGCCGGTCACGCGCTGCACCAGTGCCCACGCATCCAGCAAGGCACCCGCGCCGATCATCGCCGTCGCAACGGCGAGCACGACCAGCACGGTGCGCGCCTTGTGCAGCCAGGCATCGCGAAGCATCTTGCGCCAGCGCGGGCTAAGCATGGATGGCCGCCTCGTCGTCGACAATGCAACCGTCGGCCAAGGTCACGACGCGCGTTGCATGCCCGATCGCAGCGCGTTCGTGCGTGACCATCAGCACGGTCTGACCTTCACGCACCAGATCGGAAAGCATTTCGAGCAAGCCTTGCGAGGTGCGTGAATCGAGGTTGCCGGTGGGTTCGTCGGCGAGCAGGATCGCCGGCGCGTTCGCCAGCGCGCGTGCGACCGCCACGCGTTGCTGTTGTCCGCCGGACAGCGCTGCCGGCAACTTGTCCGCCTGTTCGGCGACACCGAGGCGATCGAGCAGCGCGAGTGCGCGCGGACGTCGCTCGCGCGAATCGAGGCGATTGCCAAAGTCCATCGGCAGCATGATGTTCTCGGCCGCCGTGAGGGTCGGCAGCAGCTGGAAGAACTGGAACACGAAACCAATCGAACGCCCGCGCCAGACCGAGAGTGCGTTCTCCGACAAGCCGTTCAAGCGCTCGCCATCAATAACGATTTCGCCGCGGCTGGGCCGGTCGATGCCGCCGAGCAGATTGAGCAGGGTCGATTTTCCGCTGCCCGATCGTCCGACGACGGCAATGAATTCGCCGCGGCGGACGCTGAGATCGACATCCGTCAACGCATTGAACGTACCCGTCGGTGTGGGATAGCTCTTGCCGATTCCGCGCAGCGATATCAAGCATTCCGCAACCGTGCGGTTGTTGGCGAACAAGGTCAACGGCATGCTCCGATGTGATGCAAAAGACGAATGACACTGTAGGTCGTGACAGCGTGTGGCGGCGCACCGTTCGCCCGCCTCGTTCGACGATTCGGCGAAACCCGCTCATGTGCAGGGACGGCGTTGCCGTTCGACGGTCCCGGCAGACCATCCGGCGAAACTCGGGGATGTATGCGGCCATCGTGCTGGCATGCTGCGATCAAGTTTCCGTCGCCGATCAATGGAATTTCCGATGAACCGCTGTCGCACGCTCACCGCCTTGCTCATGCTCGCCTGCTCGACAACCGCCGTTGCACAACAGACGGCCACACAACAAACGCAAGCGCAACCTGCCGCGACAGCGGCGGTCGCGATCCCCGCTGAAGCAAGACAGTTCGATTTCCTGATCGGCCAATGGCAGGTCGAAGTCCACCCGAAAGTGAGCAGCCTCGTTGCGATGATCCACGGCACGCCACATATCGCAGGCATCTGGACCGCTGTACGCGCAGCCGATGGCCTCGGCATCGTTGACGATCTGCGCGTTGTCGATGGCTCCGGCAATCCCCTATCCTCCAACCACAGCGTCAGGGCGTATGTCGGGACGGAGAGGCAATGGAAAGTCAGTGGAGCCGACACCGCGAACAAGCGCGACAGCGAAGCCCACGGACACCTGAAGGATGGCGTCATGATTCTGGAAGGCCGCTACACCGATACCGAAGGCAACGTGACCCTGACTCGTACGCGCTATCTGGATATCACCGCCGGCAGTTTCCGCATGCAGCAAGACCGCTCGACCGACAATGGCCAAAGCTGGGACGAGAACGCGTTGACGATCGATGCGAAGCGTGCGACGAGTGCCGCGGGATCCTGATCGTGCCGCTGCCATGCCACGCGTAGAGGATCGGACGACGTCGATGTCGCGCAGCTGGGTCTGGCTGCAGCTGATTGCCGCGTGGCTGCCCATGGGCGCCTTGTTCACGGCGCTGATCATGATCGCGCACGGCCTGCGCTTCGGTGACGCCGCGGTCAGCGGATTGCGCATGGTTGGTGCCGGCGCCGCGCTTGGCGTCGTCGTCTATCGATTCGCTTCGCGCACACCGTGGCCGCACCCGTTTCAGTTCGTTTTCCTGGCCAAGCACGCAATCGCCGCAAGCGTCTATGCGATCCTCTGGTACGGTCTGATCTGTCTTGTCGACAGCGTCGTCCTGGGTCATCTGGTCATCGTCATTGGCCCCGGCATCGGCGCCTTCCTCATCACCGGCGTGTGGCTCTACATCATGGTCGCGGGCGTTGCCTATGCGAATCTCGCCGCGCAACGCACGGCGCAGACCGAAGCGAACGCAGCGCGCATGCAACTGGATGCGCTGCGTTCGCAACTTCATCCGCATTTCCTGTTCAACGCATTGCACACCATCGTGCAATTGATTCCGCTCGATCCGCGCGCTGCCGCACGCGCGGCGGAACAACTCGCAAGTACGCTGCGCACGACCATCGAGGAACAGCGCGACGTGATCTCGCTGGCGGAGGAGTGGGCGTTCGTCGAGCGCTATCTCGCCATCGAACACATTCGATTCGGTGATCGCCTGCACGTGCGCACCGACATCAGCGAAGCCGCACAAGCTGCACAAGTGCCGTCATTCGCGCTACAACCGCTGGTCGAAAACGCAGTGCGCCACGCCGCCACGCCGCGTATCGAAGCGACCGGGATCACGATCACGGCAACGCTGACGACCGACAGCCTGACGCTGACGGTGGTCGACGATGGCGCCGGCGCAGACTTGGCAGCAATCGAAAGCGGCAGCGGCAGCGGTCTGCGCCGGCTGCGCGAACGCATGCGCTGGTTGTACGGCAGCCACGCGCGACTGGATCTTGCCAACCTGCGGATCGGCGGATTCAGTGCGCTGCTGACGATTCCGCAGCGGTCGGGTGGGTTGATCGTGGGCCATGATCGCGATGAGTGAGCTCGCCCGGATCGCCACGCTCGTCGTGGATGACGAACCCGTCGCGCGCGCGGGCATGCGTCGCATGCTCGACGAGGTCGAATGGATCGAATGCATCGGCGAAGCGACGAACGGGATCGCGGCTGTCGAGATGATCGACGCGCTCAAGCCGGAACTGGTCTTTCTCGATATCCAGATGCCGGGCCTGCTCGGCACAGACGTGCTGCGCCGGCTGACGCATCAGCCCTTCATCGTGTTCACCACCGCCTACGCGCAGCACGCGGTCAGCGCATTCGAACTGGGCGCACTCGACTATCTGTTGAAGCCGTTTGGCGAAGAGCGCATGCGCGCGACCCTCGATCGTATCCGTGCAGCCGTTGGCGAGCCGCGCCTGTCGTCCTTCGATCGCTTCAGCGAAACAATGAACCACGCACCGATGAGCCGATTGTTCGTGCGCAGCGGCCGCAGCATCCTGCCTCTGGCAGTCGCCGACATCGCCTGGTTCGAAGCGGTCGGCGACTACATCGCAGCCCACATTGGCGACGCACAGCATCTGCTGCATCTGTCACTGAACCAGCTGGAAGGCCGCCTCGATGCCAAGCACTTCGTGCGCATCCACCGTACGCACATCATCAATCTCGACCGCGTCGCCGCGTTCCGCCGCGAGCCGGGCGGTCAGCTGGTCGCCGAACTCGGGGATGGAACGCGCTTGCCGGTAAGCCGGGCGAAGGCGCGCGATCTGCGCGGCCTCGCCCGTTGAGTCACGCGTCCGCGGGTTCGAATTCCAGCGCCGCCGAGTTCATGCAATAGCGGTTGTGCGTCGGTGCGGGACCGTCCGGAAACACGTGGCCGAGATGGCTGTCGCAGCGGGCGCAGCGGCTCTCCACACGCACCATGCCGTGGCTGATGTCGCGGATCTCGCGGACGTGGGCGGGATCGAACGGCGCATAAAAACTCGGCCAGCCGCTACCGGATTCGAATTTCGTGACCGAACGGAACAGCGGCAAGCCGCACAGGCGGCAGTTGAAGACGCCTTCACCGTGCTCGTCGAGCAGGCCACCGCAGAACGGATGTTCGGTGCCGCTATTGAGCAACACGCGCCGTTCCTCCGGCGTCAGGCGCGCGGCGAGGCGCTCACGCGCTTCGGTCGTCAGGGGCGTCAGGTCGTAGCCGCTGGCCGAAACCGCAGCGGGGTCGATCGGAAGTGATGTCATGGGCTGGGCTCCTGTGAATGAAAGCATCGCGGCTGAAGCGGCTACAAAGATCGCCGACTTGTGTGGCAACGGATCGCGATGCTTGAAGCCCTCCCCTTCAAGGGGAGGGTTGGGTGGGGATGGTGTCGCTCGGTGGAGGTCCACGCCAGAGCATCGCGGCTGAAGCCGCTCGCACAGACAGTTGCTCCCACATCGGCGATTGGACATTCGCCGCGGCGACCATCAACGTTTCAATTGCGCAGCGAATTGCTTGCGCAGCTTGGCGACTTTCGGTGCAGCGACGGCGGCGATATATCCCTGCTCCGGATGCAGCTCCGCGTAGTTTTGATGGTAGGCCTCTGCGACGTGGAACGTCTCCAGCGCCACCACTTCGGTCGCGATCGGCGCGCTGAACACCTTGGCCGCGTCGAGCTGCCGGATATAGGCGACAGCGACGTCGCGCTGGCGATCGTTGTCGAAGAAGATCGCGGAACGATACTGGCGGCCCTGGTCGTTGCCCTGACGATCGACCTGAGTCGGATCGTGCGCGACGGCGAAGAACACCTTGAGCAACTCGCCGTAGCGGATCGTCTGCGGATCGAACTCGACCGAAACTACCTCCGCATGCGCGGTGGTGCCGCTGCAGACCCGATCGTAGTTCGCACTCGCGGCGCTACCGCCGCTGTAGCCGGAGGTCACGCTGACGACACCTTGCAGTTCGCGGAAAACCGCTTCGACGCACCAGAAACAGCCGGCCGCGAGCACCGCGGTTTCGCGCTGCACGCCGGGGTCGGCGGCCGGATCGAACGCCGCATCGGGGAATTGCGAGCGCTCGACCGCAAGGCTCGCGCCGGGGATATCGCAGACTTCGTTCATGAAAGACTCCTGATGACAGATGCATGCTGCGCGGGTCGGAACTACCACGGCCACGCACGGGTGGTGGTATTGGGACAGTTGGGCAGGGAATGTTCTTTCAAATGGCGTTCATTGGCGACCGGCGCAAGGGCCGGACCGCGAAAGACGAATTTTCTTGTCTGCCGCATGAACGGCGCGTGTAAAGAAGCATTTACTCGCGCGAAACGCCGCCGTGCGCGCGCGGCTGTTAGCCTTGGCGTCATTCGTTGGCGCTCGCGGATGCGGATGCGTTGACTTGCTCAAAGGACCGGTTATGTCGCGTTGGAAGCTCGCGCTCGCAGTCGTCGTGGTGCTGATTCTTGCTGTCATCGGCTGGCGTCTGTTGCCGCACACCGGCGACGCCGGGGCCAGCAGCCGTGCGGGCGGCGCACGTGGTGATGGCGGCAATGCCAGCGGCGATGCGCCAATCCCGGTCACGGTGGTGGCGGCGACGAAAGTGGACGTGCCGGTCTACCTGACCGCCCTGGGTACCGTGCAAGCGCTGAATACCGTGGCCGTGAATGCGCAGGTCAGCGGCCAGCTCAAGGCGCTGCATTTCGCCGAAGGTGAAGAAATCAAGCAGGGCGCGCTGATCGCCGAGATTGATGCGCGCACATTACAGTCGGCACTCGACCAGGCCGAAGCGAAGAAGAAGCAGGATGCCGCACAACTGACCGCGTCCAAAAGCACGCTCGCGCGCTATGACGAGCTGATGAAAAAAAACTTCGTCTCCGGCCAGGATTTGGAAAACCAGCGCCAGGCGGTGCGTCAGCAGGAGGCGCTGGTTGCAGCGGACGAGGCCGCGGCATCGAGCGCTCGCACGCAGTTGAGTTACACGCGCATCATGGCGCCGATCACCGGAATTGCCGGCATCCGTCAAATCGATGTCGGCAACCTGGTCAGCGCCAACGGCAGCACGATTGTCACGCTGACCCAGGTGCATCCGATCAACATCATCTTCACGCTGCCGGAACAGAACCTGGCCCAGGTCCGCGCCGGCCAGACGGTGAAACCGCTGGCGGTCAGTGCGCTCGATCGCACCGATGCGCATGTACTGACCGACGGCACGCTC
The DNA here is from genome assembly GCA_039919785.1 of Dokdonella sp. Lineage (GTDB taxonomy): Bacteria > Pseudomonadota > Gammaproteobacteria > Xanthomonadales > Rhodanobacteraceae > Dokdonella_A. The sequence continues at coordinate 10,520 of JBDSFA010000300.1, forward strand.
GCCGTGATCGACAATCAGATCGACACCGCCACTGGCACGTTCAAGTTGAAGACCGAGTTCCAGAATGCCGACAACGCGCTGTGGCCGGGTCAATTCGTCAATGTTCGCTTGCAGGTGAACACGGTGGCCGGCGGAATAGTGATCCCTGCGACGGCCATGCAACGCGGGCCGGAGGGCAACTATGTGTACATGTTGCAGGCGGACAGCACGGTCGCGATGAAGCCCGTCACGGCGGGCGGCGATGCCGGCAACAACCATGTGCTCATCACCACCGGCGTCGCAGCCGACGATCGCGTCGTCACTGAAGGTCAGTTCCGCCTCAAGCCCGGCAGCAAGGTGCAGGCGCTCGCGCCCGGCGAAACACCGGCGCCACCGAGCGCGGCGGATCTGGCCAAGGCAAAGGAGGATGCAGGCCAGCGCAAACGTGGCGGCGGGCGGCGCGGCGGCTGATGCGTCGCCATTGCAGCATCGCGACACCCCGGCACAGGACCCGACCGTGAGCTTCTCATCCATTTTCATCCAGCGCCCGATCGCAACGTCGCTGCTGATGGTCGCTCTGCTTCTCCTGGGCGTCATTGGCTATCGCGCACTGCCGGTCGCCGCATTGCCCGACATTGACTCACCGAGCCTCGTCGTCACCACGCAGTATCCGGGCGCGAGCGCGTCGACGATGGCGGCGCTGATCACGACACCGCTGGAACGCCAGTTCGGTCAGATCTCCGGCATCACCACGATGAGCTCGGACAGCTCGGCCGGCCTGTCGACGATCATTGTGGAATTCAACCAGAAGCGCGACATCGACGCAGCCGGGCAGGACGTGCAGTCGGCGATCAATGCCGCACGCGGCACGCTGCCAAATAACCTGCCGTATCCGCCCGTGTACAACAAGGTCAATCCGGCCGACGCGCCGATCCTCACCTTGATGCTGACCTCGGACTCGCGTCCGCTGCGCGACGTCAACGATTACGCCGACAGCATCATCGCGCAGCGTCTGTCGCAGATCAGCGGCGTCGGCCTCGTGAGCATTGCCGGCAACGTGCGACCGGCCGTGCGCGTGCAGGTGAATCCGGCGCAGCTGGCTGGCCTCGGCCTGACCATGGAAGATGTGCGTTCGTCGCTGACGCAGGCGAACGTCAATGCGCCCAAAGGCAGTCTCAACGGTACCGTGCAGAGTTTCAGCATCGGCACCAACGACCAGCTGAACAACGCCGACGAGTACCGCTCGACCATCATCAGCTACAAGAATGGCGCGCCGGTGCACCTGAGCGACATTGCCGAGGTCGTCGACGGTGTCGAGAACGACCAGCTGGCCGCGTGGGCAAACAGCAAACCCGCGGTGCTGCTCGACATTCGTCGCCAGCCGAGCGCGAACATCGTCCAGACGGTCGCTGAAATCCAGGCGCAATTGCCGGGTCTGCGCGCCTTGCTGCCGGCTGACGTGCACCTGCAGGTGTTCTCGGACCGTACGCTGACCATCCGCGCCTCCGTCGCCGATGTCGAGTTCACGCTCTGCCTCACCGTGTTGCTGGTCATTGCGGTGATCTTCGTCTTCCTGCGCCGGTTGTGGGCCACGGTTATCCCCAGCATCGCGGTGCCGCTGTCCCTGCTCGGCACGTTCGGCGTGATGGCATTCGCCGGCTTCTCGCTCGACAACCTGTCGCTGATGGCACTGACCGTCGCGACCGGTTTTGTTGTCGACGATGCGATCGTGATGATCGAGAACATCGTGCGCTACATCGAACAGGGCAAGCAGCCGCGCGAAGCGGCGGAAATCGGCGCGAAGGAAATCGGTTTCACCCTATTGTCGCTGACGGTGTCGCTGATCGCGGTGTTCCTGCCGCTGCTGCTGATGCCCGGCGTGACCGGTCGCCTGTTCCACGAGTTCGCGTGGGTGCTGACGATCGCGGTCACGATTTCGCTGCTGATCTCGCTGACGCTGACGCCGATGATGTGCGCGTATCTGCTCAAAGCTGATGCATTGCCGGCGGGTGATCACGATCACGTATCCCGCCCGAGCGGCGAGAGGCGCGACCTGTGGTTGCGCACGCTCGACACCTACGGTCGCTCGCTCGACTGGGTGCTCGCACGGCAGCCGCTGATGCTGCTCGTGGCGACGGCAACCCTGATCATCACGATCGCGCTGTACATCGTGATTCCGAAAGGGCTGTTGCCCGAGCAGGACACCGGTCTCGTCACGGGCGTGGTGCAGGCCGATCAGAACATCGCGTTTCCGGCGATGGAAGAGCGCACCAAGGCGGTTGCCGAAGCCTTGCGTCAAGTGCCGGGCGTGGCCGGCGTCGCTGCGTTCATCGGCGCCGGCTCGGTCAATCCGACCTTGAACCAGGGCCAGCTCAGTATCGTGCTCAAGCAACGCGGTCAACGCGGCGGCCTCGACCACATCCTGCTGGACCTGCAGGCTGCGGCGGCGCCCATTGCCGGCATCGCGCTGTACCTGAAACCGGTGCAGGACGTGACGCTCGATACGCGCATCGCGCCGACCGAATATCAGTACTCGCTGTCGGAAGTGAATTCGAAGGAACTGGCCGGCTTCGCTGCGAGCATGACCGACGCGCTGCGCAAGCGACCGGAACTCGCCGATGTCGACAACAATCTCGCCAACAAGGGCGATGCGCTGAATCTGGCGATTGATCGGGAAAAAGCGAGTCGCCTCGGCGTGCCGATGCAGACGATCGACGATACCTTGTACGACGCGTTCGGCCAGCGCCAGATCTCAACCATCTTCACGCAGTTGAACCAGTACCGCGTCGTGCTCGAAGTCGCGCCTGCGTTCCGCACCAGCAAGGCTTTGCTCGACCAGCTGACCGTGCGTGGAAACGGCAATGGCGCGCTCGTCGGCAGCAATGCGACGACGCTCGGCCAGGCGACATCGAGCAATTCAGCGACGCCTTCGGGCATTGGCAGCACTGGCAATATCGGTATCGGGCTCGGTGCCGGCGGCGTGATTCCGTTATCGGCCCTCGCCACTGCGACGCAGGCAAATGCGCCGCTCGTCGTCAGTCATCAGGATCAGCTGCCCGCGGTCACGATCTCGTTCAATCTCGCGCGCGGCTACCAGTTGTCGGAGGCGGTCGATGCATTCCGCGCGGTCGAGGCGCAACTGAAGTTTCCGCCACAAGTGCGCGGCCAGTTCGTCGGCAAGGCGGCCGAGTTCTCCGCTTCGCTCGGCGATGAAGTGCTGCTGCTGCTCGCTGCTGTCGTCGTCATCTACATCGTGCTCGGCGTGCTGTACGAGAGTTACATCCACCCGATCACGATCATCTCCACCCTGCCGCCGGCCGGTGTCGGCGCGCTGCTCGCATTGATCATCTGCGGCATGAGCCTGTCAGTCGACGGCATTGTCGGCATCGTTCTGCTGATTGGTATCGTCAAGAAGAACGCGATCATGATGATCGACTTCGCGATCGAGGCGCAGCGCGACGGCATGAACGCGCACGACGCGATCCGCCGCGCCTGCATCCTGCGCTTCCGCCCGATCATGATGACGACGGCGGCCGCCTTGCTTGGCGCGCTGCCGCTCGCACTCGGCACCGGCATTGGTTCGGAACTGCGCAGGCCGCTCGGCGTCTCGATCGTCGGCGGACTGCTGCTGTCGCAGCTGATCACGCTGTACACGACGCCGGTGATCTCTCTCTATTTCGAACGGTTAGCGGATTGGGCGAAGGCGCGTCGTGAGAAGCATGCCTTCGTACCGCAGCGAACGAGGCTCGCGTGAACGTCTCCGGCCGCGATGCCTTGAAGCCCTCCCCTTCAAGGGGAGGGCTTGGCTGGGGATGGTGTGCATGGTTGCCAAGCCATCGCCAACTCGTTTGGCTTCCCGGTCGCCGCCTCAAAGGCGAGGAAGCAAAATCGTGAGCATCTCCGGCCCCTTTATCCGTCGCCCAATTGGCACCTCGCTGCTCGCCATCGGCCTGTTCGTCGGCGGCATGATTGCGTACTTCCTGCTCGGCGTCGCCGCGCTGCCGAACCTCGAGTTCCCGGCCATATTCGTCACTGCGAGCCAGCCCGGTGGCAGCGCCGACGTGATGGCGTCGACGGTCGCCGCGCCGCTCGAACGCCACCTCGGTCAGATTCCCGGCATCGACACGATCAATTCGTCCAGCAGCGAGAACAGCACCTCGGTGATCCTGATCTTCGACGGCAGCCGCAAGGTCGACGACGCCGCGCGCGACGTGCAAGCGGCCATCAATGCAGCCGCGCCGGATCTACCCGCCGGCCTGACCAATGCGCCGACCTATCGCAAATTGAATCCGAACAACCAACCCGTGCTCGCCCTGGCGCTGACGTCGGACACCGAGCCACTGTCGAAACTCTACGAATACGCCGACTCGCTGCTTGCGCAACGCATCCGTCAGCTTCCCGGCATCAGCGACGTCGAAGTTGCTGGTGGCGCAACGCCCGCAGTGCGCGTCGATCTGAACCTGCGCGCGCTCAATTCGATGGGCCTGTCACCCGATCAACTGCGCAATGCACTGGTTGCTGCGAACGTGACTTCGCCGCAAGGCTTCCTTTCCGATGGCAAGACCACGATGGCGGTGTCCGCGAACGATGCGCTGCATACGACGGCCGAATTCGCCGAACTCGTGATCGCGGTGAAGAACGGCGTCGCGGTGCGGCTCAAGGACGTCGCCGACGTCCACGATGGCCAGCAGGACCAGTATCAGGCCGCGTGGTTCGGTGCGCGTCGCGCGATCCTGCTGTTCGTGCGCAAGCAGGCCGATGCGAACGTGATCGCGACCGTCGACCGGGTCAAGACCGATATCCCGCTGATGCAGGCCTGGTTGCCGGCCGGCGTCGCGCTGACGCCGTTCTTTGATCGCACGCCGATCATTCGTTCGTCGATCGACGAAGTGCAGATCAGCCTGTTGCTCAGTCTCGGCATGGTGATCCTGACCATGGCGCTGTTCCTGCGCCGCCTCGCGCCGACCCTGATTGCCGCGACCGCGGTGCCGCTGTCGATCACCGGCGCGTTCATCGTGATGTACGTGTTTGGCTACACCCTCGACAACATGTCGTTGATGGCATTGGTGGTCGCGATCGGTTTTGTGGTCGACGATGCGATCGTCGTGATCGAGAACGTGATCCGTCACATAGACGCGGGCATGTCTCGCATGGATGCGACCGTGCTCGGCGCAAAGGAGATCGGCTTCACCATCGTCTCCATCACCGTATCGTTGATTGCGGTATTCCTGCCGGTCGTTTTCGCCAGCGGCATCACCGGCATGTTCTTCAAGGAATTCACCGTCACGCTGATTGCCGCGATCATGTTTTCCGCGATTGTTTCGTTGACGCTGACGCCAGCCTTGTGCGGTCGTTTCCTGAAACCACACGCGGAGGCGAAGCCGTCACGCCTTGGCAAGCGTATTGACGCGTTCCATGCCGGCATGCTCGATACGTACCGTCGCGTACTCGATCACTCGCTGCGCTGGCCGCGCGTGACCGCACTGCAACCGCTGGTGCTGATCGTGATTACCGTGTTGCTCATGCGGTTCGTGCACAGCGGCCTGTTTCCGCAGCAGGACACCGGCATGCTGCAAGGGCGCGTGAGCGCCGGCACCGACGTGTCCCCGCCGCGCATGATGGAGCAGACGCAACGTCTTGCCGCCGCGGTGATGAAAGATCCCGCGGTCGAAAGCGTCGGTTCGCGCCTCGGCGGCGGTTGGGGCCGAGGCGGTGGTGGCTCGGGCCAGCTCTATATCAGTCTCAAACCGCTGGACCAGCGCCAGGGCGAATCGACGTTCGACGTGATGACGCGATTGAACCTGATGGCGCAAGGCTTGCCCGGCGTGGAGATGCGACTGCGACCGGTGCAGGACCTGCCCAGCGGTGGTGGCGTCAGTGGTAACGGCGGCCAATATCAGGTGTCGCTGAAGGGCAACGACATCGGCACGCTGCAGGAATGGACGCCGAAGCTCGTCAATGCGTTGAAGAAGATTCCGCAACTGCGCGACGTCGGCAGCGATGTCGACGAGGCCGGCCCGCGCCAGACACTGCAGATTGATCGCGCCAGCGCCGCGCGCATGGGCGTCAGCGTCGCCTCGATCGACAGCGCATTGAACGATGCATTCGGCCAACGCCAGATCTCGACGATCTACTCGGACATCAATCAGTTCAAGGTCGTGGTCAGTGCGCTGCCGAACCAGGCAACCGATCCCGCTTCGCTAGAGCGCTTGTACGTACGCTCCAGTTCCGGCGCGATGGTACCCATCACCGCGTTGACGAAGATGCTCAATGGCATCGCGCCGACTGAAGTCAGCCATGAAGCGCAGTTCTCCACGGTCAGTCTCAGCTTCAATCTTGCACCCGACACGACCATGGGCCAGGCGCAGAGCATCATCGAGAGCACGATTGCCGGCATGCGGCTGCCCGGCGATATCCGCATGGATTTCGCCGGTGATTTCCGCAGCTTCCAGAAGCAGCAGGGCGACACCTCGCTGCTGATCTTCGGCGCGATCATCGTGGTCTATATCGTGCTCGGCATGCTGTACGAGAGTCTGATCCATCCCATCACGATCCTCTCGACGCTGCCGTCCGCGGGCGTCGGCGCGCTGCTCGCCATGGTCGTCACCGGCACCGAACTCTCGGTCGTGTCGATGATCGCGATCGTGTTGCTGATCGGCATCGTCAAGAAGAACGCGATCATGATGGTCGACTTCGCGCTCGCGGCGGAACGCGAACGCGAGCTGGCCCCGCTGGAGGCAATTCGCGAAGCCTCGCTGGTGCGCTTTCGCCCGATCATGATGACCTCGATGGTCGCGATCTGCGCCGCGTTGCCGCTCGCGGTCGGATTCGGCACCGGCTCCGAACTGCGCCGACCACTCGGCATCGCGATGATCGGCGGCCTGCTCGTTTCGCAGAGCCTGACCTTGATCTCGACGCCCGCGATCTACCTGATCTTCGCGCGCATGAGCGCGCGTCGGCGCGAGCGCAAGGCGCAGAAGCGAATCGCCACCGCGCAGCCGATCAACTCGGACGCACGCGCATGGAGCCATTCGCACGGTGATGGCGCGCGCGACGACGCGGCAGGATGACTGACCACGCGCGTCACCGTTCAGCGTGAGTTTTTCGTCGAAGGTCCAAGGTGGGCGATCGGTGACATCGTCGGGACAAGGTCGTCCGAAGCGGGTACTTTCCGCGAGGTGCGCTTGCGTCGCCCTCATCAGACCCGATGCGGCTTCACCCGTTTGAATTTTTGTTTGCCGGACGCGCAAGATTTCTCTTCCTGGCCCGGTCACGATCAATCCCCGCGCGAGAAATGCCCATGCCTACGCATCGATCCGCTATCGCATCTCCTGCCTCCACGAGTCTGGCCGAGCGCTACCAGCGTGTACGAGCGCAGTCGATGCAGCTGGTCGCTGGTCTGCACGCCGAGGATTGCCAGGTGCAGTCGATGCCCGATGCCAGCCCGCTCAAATGGCATCTCGCGCACACGACCTGGTTTTTCGAGGAATTCGTGCTCGGCGCGCGTTCAGACTACGCGCCGCTGCAGCCGGGCTGGTCGTTCCTGTTCAACTCGTACTATCAGGCCGTCGGCCCGATGCATGCGCGCGCGTCACGCGGAATGCTGACGCGGCCAACATTGGCTGACGTATTCGCGTATCGCGCGGCCGTGGACGAACGCGTCGCGCAGGCGATCGAACGCGGCCTCGACGAGCAGCTCACTGCCGTGGTCGAACTCGGCACGCAACACGAACAGCAGCATCAGGAATTGATGCTCACCGACATCTTGCATGCGTTCTCGGTCAATCCGCTGGAGCCGGTGTTTCGCGCGCGCGTGCAGTCGCTGTCGCGCGCCGCGGAACTCCCGCTTGCCTTTGTTCCAGAACGCGAAGGCATCGTCGAAATTGGCGCACTCGCCGACGCCTTCGCGTTCGACAACGAGCGCCCGCGTCATCGCAGTCTGCTGCATCCACACGCCATCGCGAACCGACCGGTCAACAACCACGAATTTCGCGAATTCGTACGTGCCGGCGGCTATCGCGACGCATCGCCATGGCTCTCCGAAGGCTGGAGCACGGTGCAGCGCGAAGGTTGGCAGCGACCGCTGTACTGGAGCGAAGATCTGCAGACCGCATTCACGCTGGGCGGGCGCCTCCCGATCGATCCGCTCGCTCCGGTCTGCCATGTCAGCTTCTTCGAAGCGGACGCCTACGCGCGCTGGGCCGGCCAACGCCTGCCCACCGAAATGGAATGGGAAGCCCGAGCGGTGCAGAGTGATCGCAAGGGGAACTTCGTCGACAGCGGTGCGCTGATCCCTCTGCCGCCACGCGGCGACGAGGGCGCACAGCAGATGTACGGCGACGTATGGGAATGGACATCGAGTCCGTATATCGCGTATCCGGGTTTCGCTCCGCTGGCCGGAGCACTCGGCGAATACAACGGCAAGTTCATGTGTGGACAATGGGTACTGCGCGGCGGCTCGTGCGCGACGCCTGCCGATCACATCCGTGCGAGTTACCGCAATTTCTTCCCTCCCGCCGCGCGCTGGCAATTCAGCGGCTTTCGCCTGGCCACGCCATGAATTGTACGCAGACTGCCCCACGCCTCGACTCATCCGCGCCTGGATGCGCGGCATTGCTGCTGGATGCGCGGCGCGGGCTGCGACTACACCCCAAGCGCCTGCCGTCGAAATATTTTTACGACGCGCGTGGGTCGCAGCTGTTCGAAGAGATCTGCGAGCAACCTGAGTACTACCTCACGCGCGTCGAGCTGCAACTGATGCACGAACAGGCCGACGCGATCGCGGCAACGCTCGGCCCCGATGTGTTGCTGATCGAATATGGCAGCGGCAGCGGACTGAAGACCGAACTGCTACTCGCGCACATGCAGCGTCCGGCGGCCTATGCTCCCGTGGAAATTGCGCGCGATGCGCTGAATGCAAGCATCGAGCGCCTCGCCGCGCGGTTTCCGCGCATAGAGATGCTGCCGGTGTGTGCCGACTTCACCCGCGGCGTCGTCGCACCGCTGCCTTCGTGCCAGGCGGCGCGCACGGTCGTGTACTTCCCAGGGTCGACACTCGGCAATTTCGAGACGCTTGAAGCGGTTGCGCTGCTGCGCCAGATGCACAACCAGATCGGCGCTCACGGGGGTGCACTCGTCGGCATCGATCTGAAGAAGGACGCTGCCACCATCGAAGCGGCCTACAACGACCGCGCCGGCGTGACCGCTGCGTTCACGCTGAACCTGCTCGAACGCCTGAACCGCGAGCTTGGCGCGGATTTCGATCTGCGCCAGTTCCGCCATCGCGCGACCTACAACGCGCTGGCCGGTCGCATCGAGACGCATATCGTCAGTCTCGCTGCGCAAGAGGTGCACATTGCCGGCGAGACTTTCCATTTCGATCGGCATGAAGCCATGCTGGTCGAGTACAGCTGCAAGTATTCGCTCGATGATTTTTCGCGCCTGGCGCAGAAGGCGCATTTGCGCGTCGAGCGCCATTGGACCGATGAGCAACAACAATTTGCGGTCGTGTACCTGCTACCGGCTTAGCGCTGCGTCGCACCGAGCGCGAGGTTTGACGTGCCGAGTGGGCCAGCTCCGCGGGGTACGGTTTCAAATCGTTGTGACTTTGGCAACGCTGCACGTTGCGCAAGGTGCGCCCACATCCGGTCGAGCGCCGCATATCCATAGGGCAGTAGAGGCACATAGCGATCCCCGAAAGCAGGCACCGCAAGGAACGCATCGAAGTGCTGCGCATGCGGCACGCGCCAGAACACGGTCTGACGTCCGGCGTTCTCGAGCGCGGCGACATAGGCTTGCGCGTTGAATGCGATCGGCAACAGGCCATCGTCTTCGCCTTGCGCGACGATGATCGGCAGGCCTGTGCGCGGAATCGAGGTGACGGTCGCGGCAACACTCATGCGTAATGCCTGCGCATCGGCACCGCTGCCGGTCCACAGCGCACGTAAACAGTCGATGCCGGGCGCCGTTGGATCGGCGGATACGTCGGTTCCACCGAGCAGCATGACCCCGCTACCCGGCGGAATGCCGGACGAATCGGACCACCACGCTGCGCGCGTTGTGTCGCTTGCGGCGATCGGCACGCCGTGCGCATCGACCGCGCTGAAGCGAAAACCGCACGGCATCGTGTCCGCTTGCGAGCGCAGATACGACGGCGCGTAGGTCACCGCGACCGCACGCCACAGATCCAACGCGGTCGAACTCGCAGCCGTTTCGATCGCGCGCTCATTCCAGCCATGGCCGAGCAGCAAAGCGAATGCCGCGCGCGCCTGCGAGGCAACATCGCCGCCAGTCAATACGCCCTGTGCGTGCAGGCGCGCACATCGCGCGATCCAGGCCGGCGGCGTGACGCCTTGCGGGCGCGCAAACGGCAGCGCATCGAAGCGCGCACCGACGAGCGCACACGGCAGCAGCAGCGCCGCTTCGCTCGCGTAGTCGTACAGCGCGCGGCCGTGGCCCTCCACATGTACGTTCGGCGCGAGCGCGACGACGCCCGACAACAGGTGTTGCGTGTCGATGCCGGCCGCCTGCAGCACTGCGCCTGCGCCGTTTGACACGCCGGTCGCAATCACGCGCGTGTTCTGTGGCGTGAACGGCGCTTGCGCAGGATAGGCACGATCGAGCATCGCCAATGCGAATTCCGCCGCATCCAG
>JBDSFA010000155.1:0-13135 GCA_039919785.1 Dokdonella sp.
ACGTTCTATGCGCGACGTGCGTGGCGCATCCTGCCGGCGTTCGCCGTGGTGCTCGCAGCGTATGTGTGTTTCCCCGAATTGCGCGAAGCACCGGGCTTGCAGCCCTGGTGGCAGTTCGCGACCTTCAGCATGAACCTGCTGATCGACTACACCCACAATCAGGCGTTCTCGCACGCGTGGTCGTTGTGCGTGGAAGAGCACTTCTACCTGGTGTTTCCACTGCTCGCGTGGTGGCTTTGCCGCCGGCTGTCGGTGGCGCGTTTCGTCGGCGTGTGCGCAGCGGTGATCCTTGCCGGTATCGCCTTGCGATCCGCGGTATGGCTGCACGATGCGCAGATGGAAGCCTCGCGCAACTGGTTTGTCGAGGACATCTACTATCCAACGTGGATGCGGCTCGATGGTCTTCTCGTCGGTGTCATGCTTGCCACCTGGCACGTATACCGGCCGCAGCTCTGGAATCGCTGGCAGCAGCATGCAAACGCGTTGCTGCTCGCCGGTTGCGCGGTGTTCGCCTTTGCGATGTGGCTGTTCCGCGAGCGCACTGGGTTGCTCGCCAACTCGCTCGGCTGGCCCGTGCTGTCACTCGGATTCGGCCTGCTCGTCTTCGCCGGCGCTGATCGCAACAGCGTCATTGGCCGCCAACGCATTCCAGGCGTCGGCTGGATCGCTGCGGTTTCCTACAGTCTCTATCTGAGCCACAAACTGGCGATGCACGCCGTGCAAGCGTGGCTTGCAGCCTCGCCTTCGATGCCCGGCGTCGTGGTACTCATTCTCCATGCCGCCATGATCCTACTCATTGGGGCCACGTTGCACTACGCCATTGAGCGGCCGTTTCTGCGCTGGCGCGATCGATCCGTCTTGTGCCGTCGCGACGCGGCAAGCGCGGCGGCAATGGCGTAGCAACGGCTCGATGATCCGCAGGCCCGCAAGCCTGCAGCTCTGAAGCCGCGGTGCGCGGTGCCGCGCCCCGACCGCATTCGCGCGGATATGTCGCCGTTCAGCGATCCGGCGCGATCCTTGCCCGCGAGGCGGACCCGAAGACGGTCATGTTGACAGATCGGGCCTGCGCGATGCGACCTCTTTGCGGGTCGTTGTCTGGGCGTACCGAACACGAGGCAACCCTGTGGACTTGAAGAGCGGCTATCCATTCTGGATCGTGAAGAACGGCCTGTTGAACAACTTTCCTGTCATCGAAGATGACATCGCATGCGATGTACTGGTGGTCGGCGCCGGCATTACAGGTGCCCTTGTTGCCTGGCATTTGCAACGCGACGGACACAAGGTGTGCGTCATCGATCGCCGCGAAGCGGGATGGGGCAGCACGTCTGCCAGCACCGCCTTGTTGCAATATGAAATTGATACCGAGATGCAGGATCTCGCCAGCCGCTATGGCGTGGACGATGCAGTCCTTGCATATCGCGCGTGCGCCGAGGCGATCCCCAAGCTGCAGCGCATCGCGAAGAGATTCCGCGGGCTCAGCTTCCAGCCGATGCGCAGCCTCTACTACGCAAGCCGGTGGTATCACCGCTCGCGACTGCTCAACGAAGCAGCCTTGCGCACCGAGCACGGATTCGACCTTGCGGTGCTGGATGGCGAGCAGATACAGCACCATTTCGGCTTCGACGCGCCGGTCGGAATCCTCACTGCAATCGCGGCGCAAACGGACCCGTACCAGATGGCGCACAAGCTGTTGGCGGACGTGGTCCGCCATGGTGGCCGCGTCTACGATCGCACCGCGATGGCCGGCTTCTCCACCACGCGCGGAAAGGTTACGGTGACGACCGACACAAATGCACGCATCCGCTGCCGTCATCTGGTGATCGCAGGCGGCTACGAATCACAGAAGCTGCTCGACGAAAGCGTTGCCAGCAATCGCAGCAGTTACGCCTACATCACCGATCCGCTGCCGCAAGGTCTCGGCCCGCTGCAGGACTGTCTCGTGTGGGAATCTGCGCGACCCTACCTCTATATCCGCAGCACCGACGACGGCCGCGTGCTAGTGGGCGGCGAGGACGATGCGATCGACATACCGCTAAAACGCGATGCAATGGTAATGAAAAAGGCTGGAAAACTTGAAAAGAAGGCGCAGGCCCTGTTTCCGGCGATGACGCTGACACCGGCGTTCGCCTGGGCCGGAACATTTGCCGAGACGGCCGACGGCCTGCCGTTCTTTGGGCCGCACGAGCAGCACGGACCGCGCGTGCATTTCGCGATGGCCTACGGCGGAAACGGCATCACATACAGCCTGATCGGTGCGGAGTTACTCCGGGAAACACTGGCGGGGCGCTCGCATCCTTGCGCTGAACTTTTTTCTTTCGAGCGATTGAAACGCATGTAGAAAGGTGCGTCGCCCGATCCCACCCCATCCTGCGCAAGTCACGCGCAGAGTGGATGCCGCGACTGCCAGGCCATACGTCCCAAGAATGGCGTGCTTGAAAACCGATCGATCAGATGAGCCCGCACCTCGGCAATCTTTCCGTCCGCGTCTACCCAGCTCGTCATCGCCCTACTGTGTCGTCTCCGTCCGCCAGGACGTGGCTTGGCGAGCTCGAGCTGAACAATGAAGCTGCACGCTCAACGCATTCCGCTTCCGTTCCGCCTCCGAGGCTCCTAATGGCCATCTATGCCAGGAGCGAACCATGACCGATCCAGTCTGCTACTACGTACATTTCACACCGGCCGGATGGGTCGCGCAGTTCGATGGCGTCGGCGACATGCATCATTTTCCGACGCGGGAGAAAGCGATTGCGATGGCGCGTGGCGCCGCCGAAACGCGATGGGAAATTTCGGGCATCCGAAGCTGCGTGAAGATCCAGGAAGTGGATGGCTCGATCGTCAACGACACCAGCTTTGGACCATAAACGTCAATATTGCCGGACGCAACACTGACGCTGAAGCACTCCCACGCGTCATGCTGCTTGCAGCCGCACGAGAGTTACGTGGCTCAGCAGATACGCCACCCCGCGATCGAACACCACGGCAGCCGTTGGCACTTGATCGACTTCCTGTTTGAAACCCGGCCACGATACCGTCCCTACCCTGCGCAGCATTGGAACCCACGGATCGCGCATGGAGACCGGTCAGACGATGAGCTTGCGCGCGTCGTCTTCCGACACGTTTTCGTGGCGGTAGTGCAGCAGGTTCTCCAGCTGCGAGACGAAGTGGAAGGTTTCTGCTTTTCCATCACCACGTTGCACGATGATCATGTCATCGACATCGTCGCGTGCGTGGTCCTTCGTGAGCACAAGCAGGCGGTTCATGGTCGTCGAAACCAGAATGATCGGGCAGCGAATTCTATTCAAATTCGGAGCGATTTCAATAGGTCAATCTGAGGAGGCGCGCTCGGGAGGCCGGGCACACGTCGCGCGCAGCCAGACCTAGGGGGACTGCGCCGGCGGAAACTCGTCGATGGGCAACAGAACGTGCGACCGGCCATCGCGCAATCGCAGGACGTTCGCACCGCTGACGATTCGGAAATCATCCAGCAATCCGCGGTCCGCCGCATCGATGAGTGTGGAAAGCGTCGACCTGACGGCACGTATCGCGGTCTTCGCGTCGTGCCCATCGGCGCAGACATCAATCCACAGGTACGGATGCGGAGACGTAGCTCGTGGCACAAGCGCACACGCCAGAACCGCCCTTTCCATGGCAAGCAGTTGCCTGATGCGATCGAGCGATGTCGTAGTCTCGACGATCGCGAATGATTGACTGTGCGTGCTCTCCGACATGGCCTTGCCTCCGTGCGGAGATCCCCATGGATCCTCCGCGCTCAGCTCCCTGAAATCCAAATGCTACGCCGGAAACAGGCCGCCGACTGCGGAAAATATGTAAAGAAATCACGAAAAGCAAAACGTCGCATGCGTGCCCCCCACCCGTACAGCGACGCAAGTGCTTTTTTGATGAATCCAATCCAAACGCACGCTCCGATCACCCCATTCGTTCATCAAGCGTTGCGCAGCCGGCGATAAATTTTGCGCCCACTGAATTTTGATCGTTCCAGCCAACGGAGGGGGGGGCCATGCGCAAGACATCCTATACACCTGTGACCATCGGGCTTGGACTGCTCAAAGACGATACGACGTTGCTCGCCCGCCGAGCCTATCAATCTCTGATGGATGGTCCGCGCCTGATCTGGGCCGACGACGCCGGACGGGTCTATTCCAGCGACTGCGAAGACCCAGGCGCGGATATACCCGCTTGCTGGATAGCCGGCACCTTCGCGTTCGGCCAGCCGATTCAGGCCATCGAGGAGGATTTGCGTGCGTTGCGCAGTGAACGATCCAAAGACTGGATCATCGATTGATCGTTTCCCGACCGCGGGATGGAGGCCACCTCAGTGAAGCGTCAGAAAATTCGCTTGAACGGTACACATTCGATCTTCGATCGATTCGCAGGAAAGGTCACGCAGCACGCCGGTTCGCCGTGGGCGTTCGCATTGGCACTACTCGCCATTCTTGTTTGGGGTGCCACCGGCCCGATCTTCCACTACTCCGAGGATTGGCAGATGGTCGTCAATACCGGCACCACGATCGTCACCTTCCTCATGGTGTTCCTGATCCAGCAATCGCAGAACAAGGACAGCCTGGCCGTCCATATAAAACTCAACGAGTTGCTCGCTGCCCATGAGCTGGCGAGCAATAGAGTCGTGGCGGTAGAGACGCTTGACGAAGCCGATCTGACGGTCCTGCGCACGTTCTATTGCCAACTCGCCTCAGAGGCCGAAAGGGATGGCGGCATCAAGAAAAGCCATTCGCTCGACGATGCACGGGAAGCCACGGCTCGCAAGGCCAAGGTCCGCAAATCCGCAACACGTCGAGTCGAGACGAAGTCTGCGGCGTAATTTAATCCATCACTCATCAAGGGATATCACATGGACGCCATCGCACTATTGAAAGAAGACCACAAGACGGTTCGTAGCCTACTCGACACGCTTGCTTCGACCACCACAAGGGCCGTCAAGAAACGCCGCGAGCTTGTACTGAAAATCGAGACCGAACTTAAGACACACTCGACGATCGAAGAAGAAATCTTCTATCCCGCGTTCAAAAGGGCGGGCGAAAAAAGCGACGACGACAAGATGTACTTTGAGGCGCTTGAAGAGCATCGTGCCGCCGGGGATCTGGTGCTGCCCGATCTGCTCGGGACGGACGCCGCCAGCGAACAGTTCAGCGGTCGCGCGAAGGTCCTGAAGGAAATGGTCGAGCATCACGCCAGCGAGGAAGAGAAAGACATGTTTCCGCGCGCACGGAAACTCCTTTCCAAAGGTGAACTGGGGAAACTCGGCGAACTGATGGCTGCCCGCAAAAAGGTACTGCTCGCGTCAAAGTGATAGAGAGAGCCTCGGTCTGCATCGCATCGCCTGCACTGCGGGGCGATGCGGTGCAGCGCGGCGCAGTGCGGCGCAGTGCGGCGCAGTGCGGCGCCCGCACATTGAATTCGAATGCTCAATTCCAATCCGACAGGTGCCGGCTGAATGCTCCATTCACCTCAGCAACAATCGCGTTGGTCTTTGGCCTCATGGCTAGCGGATGCGCAACGACGCATGCCACCATCCCGCCGCTATCGTCGTCCGATGCCAGGTCCGATGCGTCGTGGACGCAATTCGATACCGACCAGAATGGTTTTCTTTCGGGCGACGAACTCGAAGCGCAGCACGCCGTCGCCCTGTTGAGGGACATGCATATGGCTGACCGCGATCGCGACAGACAGGTCTCGCGACAGGAATGGAATGCGTGGTGGCCCGTATTGACGAAGTCAGCGCCGACAGCATCGCTTTCCGAGTTGAATGGGAGTTCTGCGCCCACCAATGGGGTGCGCATCGATTGACCATTCCAGGCCCGAAATGGAGATCCTCGTTATCTTCGCAAAGCTCGAATCAAAGCCCACAACTTCGCAAAGGTCACCATCGCGCGCTTTCTCGAAGCAATGGGATCCTGCCGTGGACTACCGGCAGTGGCCAATAATTGCCCACATCGGGGTAAATCCATCATAATGGTGTTTTCCGGTCGAAAGGTGTTAACGAATGGCAATCAACATGAAAGGTTTGAACGCTGCCCAGTTGGACGCGCTTATCCAGCAGGCGGACCAGCGGAAGCGGGAATTGCGTGATGGAGGCGTGGCCAAGGTACGCGATAAAGTCATCGCAATGGTCAAGGCCGAAGGCTTTTCGATCGATGAATTGTTCGGCAGCGTGAAGAACAAGGGCAAGGCAAAGGCGAAGGCGAAGACCAAGGTAAAGGCCAAGGTTGCGCCGAAGTACTCCAACCCTGCGGACAAGGAACAAACATGGTCGGGGCGTGGACGCCAGCCTCTTTGGTTCGCCGCAGCCATCAAGGCGGGCAAGACCGAGCGCTCGCTGCTCATCAAGTAATTCAGAAATACTGTCGCCGCCCGTTCTGCAGCCGTGCAATACGGCTGCCCGGGCGTCGATAGCGCGTTTCGTTCATCGGCTCCGCGAGATAGGCCATCACGTGTAATGCACGCGATTTGCCCGGAATTTCGCGAGGGTTCACCGACGAAAAGAGAACTGCTGAGGTCGGCCGCCATAGCGGCCAAAACACGCCAAGTTGTTGGAGATGCGACCACCGGAAGAGCATCGCGTACTTAACCGCTCGTGGCGTAGGCCAGCACGACCGGCTTCTCCTTTGTCTTGCCCATTCGAACAATTGCCTAAACGGGCCCATCCCGGCACACCAAATTCACGCAGCATTACACGCCGTCTGGCGCAACTGCCATCGCTGTGGCGTTTGCCCCGTTGCTGGAATTCGCAGGACTGGCAGGCACGAAGTCTTACGGAGTGATGGCTGGCACCGGTTCATCCAGCCTTGGCAGGCGAGACCCCGGTGCCTCACCGTCCGCAAAATGCTCAAGCGCCACGACGCGGCCGCTGCGATCCCGGGTGACGGTGAAATAGTCGAGCACTTCGTCAAAGTAGAGTTCGCTGCTCGATGATGCGCGCAATACGTGCGCCGCCCCTCCGTCGCGTTTCGTGTAGAGCTTGCCCTCGCTGACAGCAATAGCCCGCCGACCTTTACCTTGCTTGTAGACACCGGTCATGCCGCGCATCTGGGCTGCTGTCAGCTCGATCGGATGCCGCTTCGGATAGGGCTTGCCGAGTGCACTGGCAGCGAGTTTGTAAGTAAGGACGCTGATATCGTAAGGCGGGCTGTCGGTATTGGTGAGAGCCACGACGCTGATCGAAGCGTCCGGAATGTAGAGGATGTACGACATGAAGCCAGGATCGCGCCCGGCGTGTTCGAGCGTGCGCAACCCGCGTAATTTGTGGGTTTCAATACCGTAGCCGTAGTCGGAAGGCTCACCGGATGGCGTCGGTGCGGGCGTGATGAAGCGACCATAGCTTTCGGCCCCAAGAACCTTGCCGCCGTGCACCGCGCGCATCCAATGAAACAGGTCATCCACATTGGACACGAGCCCACCGGCAGCGCCCGCCTGAGTCATACTGATGTAAGGGGCATTGCGGACGTGGCCCGCGTCGTCGACGCTATAGCCCGCGGCGCGCCCAGCCAGAATGACTTGATCGCTATCGTAACGCGTGTGCGTCAGCACGAGGGGTTTCAGCACCAGCTCGCCTATCGCCTCGTGCCAAGGTTTTCCGGTCAGTTTTTCCAGAATGGCGCCGATCAAGATGTAGCCCGAATTGCTGTACTTCCAATCTGTGCCCGGAGCAAAGTCGACGGGTTGATTCTTGAATACGTCGATGAGCCTTGCAGTATCTACATCCTGTCGAATCGCGGATTGGAAGTAACCCTCGATCGCCACATAGTCCCTGATGCCTGACGTGTGGTTGAGCAACTCGTGTACCGTAATGCGCGCGCCATTTGGATAGTCAGGCAGAAATTTCGAGAGTGGATCGGCCAGAGACAGCCGGCCGGCCTCCACCAACTTGAGAATGCTGACCGCCGCAAACTGCTTGGTATTGGAACCTATTCGAAAACTATTCTCGGCGTTCATCGGCACACCGAGCTCCAGCTGAGCCATGCCACGCGCATCGCGAAAGATCACCTCGTCGCCGCGCGCAACGAGTATGGCGATACCCGGACCTACTTCCGTGATTGTGTCCGCCAGAAGCTGCCGTGCCTGTTCGGCAACTTGAGTATTCGGCGGAAATTCACCGGCAATCGCACTGCCCAGCAGCACGGACAGAACGAGGGCAACACACGAGCGTCTGATATGCATGGCAATGTCCACGGTGAGTGTTCGATGCTTCCCCGGGAATGAAGAATCTCGGCAGGCCGCAAGGCACGGCCACGATGCCATACTTTTCCAGACAACCTCGATAGGACTGAGATACCTCCGATTCAACCCAACGTCGGCGTGCGCGTCACCCCCATGTTGCCACGCCATGTGCTCACGGTGATTCGCCATTGACAAGATGCCAATCCACAGGTCGATTTGTGGGCGAGTGTGATGTTCGAAGAGATTGATGCGACGGCATGCTCACGCCACGCGCGGTCGCCGACGGTTGATGATGGCCACCAGCGAGAGCATGACCGGCACTTCGACCAGCACACCCACCACGGTGGCCAATGCGGCGCCGGAATTCAGACCAAATAACGAAATGGCCACTGCCACGGCCAGTTCAAGGAAATTGGATGTACCGATCAAGCAGGCCGGGCCGGCAATATCGTGCGGTAACTTGAGCAGCTTGGCACCCCACCACCCGCCGGAGAAAATGCCATAGGTCTGCAGGATCTACGGTATGGCGATGAGGGCAACCACGGCTGGCTGAGCAACGATCGTGCGGGCCTGAAAACCGAACAGCAAGACGACGGTGGCAATCAGACCCACCATTGACCACGGCTTGATGCGCGCGACGAATTTTTCCAGCGCGACGGCCGATCGTTTGACCAGCATCTGACGAGTGGCCATGCCCGCCAGCAGGGGCAGCACCACGTACAGCACCGTCGAAAGCGCCAGTGTTTCCATGGCACCGCGACAGCCGTCACGCCTAGCAGGATGGGCGCGATGGGAGCAAAGGCGACAACCATGATGAGATCGTTTACCGAGACCTGGACCAAGGTGTAGTTGGCGTCGCCTTTAACGAGTTGGCTCCACGCGAAAACCATGGCCGTGCAAGGCGCCACTCCGAGCAGAATCATGCCAGCGATGTACCCGCTGGCCAATTGCGGATCGACCCATGCGGCAAACAGATGGCGAAAGAACACAATGCCCAGCGCTGCCATGTTGAAAGGCTTGATCAACCAGTTGATGACGAGTGTGAGCATCAGGCCTTGCGGTTTCTATCTGACATCCTTTAGCGCGCGCCAGTCGATCTGGATCATCATCGGATAAATCATCACCCAGATGAGTACGGCAACGACGAGATTGACGTGAGCAAGTTCAACCGATGCCACTGTCTGGAAGGCACGGGGCATCAACCATCCAAGACATACGCCGACGGCAATGCCAAAAGCCACCCATAGCGTCAGATATCTCTCAAACAAACTCATGCATCGCCGCGCCGGCCGATGGCGCGTGCGAGCGTAGCGATGAGGATGGCCAACGCCAGCATGGCGCCTTCGCGGTTGGGATTCGCGCCGAAAAGGAATGACGTCGCCGCGCCGCGAGATTTCCTCCGCGCTTTCAAGTCGCCCTGAATGGCGCTCGATCAGGTAGGTGGCGCGCCCATGCATCATCCAGTGAACTTCGCGAGCTCACCGCACACGCCGACGACGCGCAGGTAGAGCGGTGAATCTCTCATTCGACCGCGTTCATCGAATGCTCCGAGCACGATCGGCACCGACGACGGGTTCGGGATTGCAAGCGGATCGGACATCTTCACCGACGAGATCCCACTCGCGAATGCCATGTATCGAAACGGTGCGACGGGCGCTGGTATTTTCGTAGCGTTCTGCCCCGTGTGAGCGGATCGCATGCCTCAGCTAGCGCAGTTTTTCTGCCAGTTTGGCGAAGTAAGCGGCCACGCGCTTGTTGTCGGGTTGCTCCTGCAGCCGCTGAGCATTGAACCGCGCGAAGTGCTCGCGCGCCTCGTCCTTGCGACCCAAGCCGTTGAGCGCGTCGATGATGCTGGCTTCGGCCATGAGTATATCGGGATGGTGTTCACCCTCGAACTTGGCCATGCCACGGCGGGCTTCCTGCGCACGCGTTAGCGCCAGCTCGTACTTTTGCTCCTTGAGCAACACGCTCGCCAGGTTCATGTCGGCATACGCGACATAAATATTGTCGGGGGAATGTGCAATGGCCCGGCTGCGCTGCTCAACGGCTGCCTGCTCGGCTTCGAGCATGTGGCCGGTTGATCCGGCGAGAATGATGTAGACATTCAGCGCAATCTCCAGCTCGCCCTCGTTCGGGTAACGACGACGCAAAAGTTCGACGGCTCGCAGCAGCGGGCTGCCTTCGAAACGACGTGGCTTCAGCGTATGGAATTCATACACCCCTTGCCATAGCAGCAGCCGCGCGCGTTCAAGCGATTCGTGATCGTTTGCATTGTCCAGCAGCGTTTCGCTGCGTTCGAGCAGTGGGGCCGCTTGCGCATCCATGTCGTGATTAATGAATACACCAGCCTGCAGGGTCAGCGACGATGCGACGCGCACGTCTTGAGCCCCATACGCTTCCTCCGCCGCGCGCACGCGCTCACGTGCCAGCTCAAGCGAGCGATCCTGCTCACCGGAGGAGTCGAAGATCTCTACCAGCATGGTATAAATCTCGTCGCGCACATCCGGCTGATCGCTCAATTCAGTCTTGAGCCGATCAGCGCCGTTTGCGAGCAGATCGGCAACCGTTTTCTGGCGTATCTTGATTCCCGTTTCGCCGTTTCGTGTCGCGTCGAACAACTCGACGAGGAAATGCTTCACTGCGATAGCCCGAGCAGCCTCGCGTTCCGCCCGATGCGCCTGCCAGATTGAAGCCGTCAAGCCGACTGCAACGGCGAGCGTGATCGCGCTGACCGCCGCCGCGCCGATCCAGTGCCGACGCAAAAACTTCCGCGTGCGATAGATCGTGCTGTCGGCGCGCGCGGCAATGGGCAGATGCGCCAGATGACGGCGCACATCGTCGGCGAGTGCCTGCACGCCAGCGTAGCGCTCTGCCGGGTTCTTCTTCAGCGCCTTCGCCACGATCGTATCGAGATCGCCGCGCAGGTTGCGGCGCAATCGCTCAGGGGTGCTGCTGCGCGCTGTCGCGATAGATTCGATATCGCCACCAGCGCGATCGGAAACGCGCTTGGGCTCAACCTCCAATACAGCTCGCGCCAGTTGCAATGGCGTCAAACTGACCTGACCGTATGGACTGGCACCGCCAAGCAATCCGAAAAGAATCACACCCAGCGCATAGACGTCCGTCGCCGTGGTGATCACGTCGCCGCTCACCTGTTCCGGTGCCGCGTAGCCGGGCGTCATCGCGTTGCCGGCTTCGGCGGTCATCTGCGTTGCCGCCTCGGCATCGGAATCGAGCAGCTTGGCGATACCGAAATCCAGCAGCTTGGCCGAGCCGTCCTGCAACACGAGAATGTTGGAGGGTTTCAGATCACGATGAACAATGAGATTGGCGTGCGCGTACGCTACCGCCGCGCACACCTGGAGGAACAGCTCAAGCCGTGCACGGATATCCATGCGGCGCGAATCGCACCAGCGGTCAATGCGCTCGCCATCGACATGTTCCAGGACGAGATAGCGCTGGCCATCGGATGTGAACCCCGCGTCCAGCAGCATGGCGATATGCGGATGCGTCAGTCGCGCCAGGATTCTTCCTTCTTGCGCGAAACGCTTGTTCGTACGCGCATCGGCGATAACGACCCGCAGCATCTTGATGGCCGCTTTGCCTTGGTGCAGGCCGTCGCATCGATGCGCGAGCCATACATGGCCAATGCCGCCGGTGCCCAACGAACGCTCCAGTTCCCAGTTGCCAATGCGCTGACCGCAACGTTCACTGTCCACATCCGCTAGAGGATCATCGCCCGCCGCATCCTCAATAGCGCCGGCCCCCAGGAAGCTCTGACGATCAGCTTCGCCGTCGGCGTTGATTAGCTGCTGCAGCCGAGCGTGGACTTTGCAATTGTCGGAGCGAACGCGATCCAGCAGGACTTCGCGTGCTGCATCATCCAGCTCCAACCACTGCGCGAAGAGCCGATACGCATTCTCCGCCGCACCCATCGCATCGCGTGTGTTGTTCATTGGAGGGGCCTTCCGATCGTGTCGAACAGGAACGCGCGAGTCTTGCGCCCGTCCCGCTTCACGTTCGGCGCGGAAACGTCGGAGAGATCGACTATTTCTTCTTCAGTCATTCCACCGAAGTAACGCATTTTGACCACCTGGTGCGAGCACGCGTCGATCTCGTTCAACGATTTGAGCGCCTCGTCGAGGGGACCGATCGAATCCTCGCAGAGAGAGCCGCCTTCAATTCCAGTCGTCAGCGTGACCATCGCGGCGGCGGCGCCGCGCTTCAGCGCTCTGTGCTCGCGTAAATCGATCGGTGGCCTGAATCTGGTGAAGGTGTTCCGCACGGATGACTTTGTCCAAGTCGCCAGCATCGCGGTCGGCAATCTTCCGCATGGCCTGTGACCTTCCGCGGATGGATCGAGGGCCGCGACTGAGCGCGCGCCGTTTTCGACAGCGGGGCGAGACGCAGCGCCGTCACGGATCGAAGCCGTCGCGGAAGATGAATTCGCTGCACGTTGCGCCGTCCGTGCAGCCAATGAAATTCGGATCGGGTCCGCCACCGGCCGGCAATGCTTCGGGCATCAGATCGACCCGAAACATTCCGGTCTGCTGGACGCCGAACAGGAACCGCAGCTTGATGGTCGCGCCATTGGCGAGCGGTGTCCCCGCCGAAACGGCAGCAACGCCGAAGCTGGTGTTGAAACCGCCACCATTGAACTGGTTCGGCGGTACCTCCAAGGCGGTGCCGAATACGGTGACATTCGAAGTGCTGCCGCACGGCGGCTGGTCCACGTTCACCACGACATCGGCTGAAGTGCGCGGTCGCATGTCGGCCACGCCGTTTGGCGCAGGAAAGGTGGTCAGGTCATCGATGCGAAAACGCAGGTTCGTCAACGCGGCGCCGGTCATATTGGTGTATTCCCGTCGTATCTCGAGCGTGCCGAAGGCGGAGTTCTCACCCGGATCGGAGGTGAAATCGCGCACGCGGTTGGGCGGCG
>JBDSFA010000200.1:0-7727 GCA_039919785.1 Dokdonella sp.
CGCCACCGGTTACGATCGATGCGCTGTTCAAGGCCGGCATCCTTCCGTGCATGTTGATGGTGACCCTGCTCTCGATCTACAGCGTCTGGCACGCACGCCGGGTCGGCGTCACACGCGAACCCGTCAGCGGCACGGAGTTGCGCGCCGCGTTGATGGGCGCCGCGTGGGAACTGCCGCTGCCGTTCGTGATCCTTGGCGGCATCTACTCGGGAAAACTGGCGGCATCGGAAGCGGCGGCGGCAACGGCTCTCTACGTGCTCATAGTGACGGTCTTCATCCGTCGCGAGATTCCGTTCGCCAAATTGCCAAAGGTCGCGCGCGAAGCGATGCTGCTGGTCGGCGCGATTCTTATCATTCTCGGCTTCTCGCTCGCGCTGACCAACTGGCTCATCGATGCGGAAGTGCCGGAAAAGCTTTTCAGCGCGATCCAGGGCAGCATCACCAGCAAGGCTACCTTCCTGCTGATCCTGAATGCGTTTCTGCTCGTGTTCGGCATGCTGCTCGAAGGGTTTCCCGCGATCATCATCCTGGTGCCGCTGGTACTCCCTGTCGCACTTCACTACGACGTCGATCCGGTGCATCTGGGTATCCTGTTTCTTGCCAACCTGCAGTTGGGCATCTTCCTGCCACCGGTTGGCATGAATTTGTTCATCGCGAGCATGCGTTTCAACAAACCAGTGTTGACCCTGGTGCGTGCGAGCCTGCCGTTCTTCTTCATTCTGCTCGCCGCTGTGCTCGTGATCACCTATTGGCCGGCGCTGTCGCTCTTCCTCGTGCGTTGAGTGCTAGCGCGGGTGCCTTCACGGGTGCGCCCGTGACGTCTGGATCATCTGTGCGATTCGTGCGTGGTAGCTGGCAAGCGCCGATGTGCTCGCTTGCAATTCGCCGAGCTGCGCGTCGCCGGTTTCGTGCGTCGTGCGCTGCTTGCACACGAGTTGCAGGAACTTCGCAAAGTCAACGTCGGTGGCAGCTGACTTGGGGTTTTTCGAGATCAGCGTATCGATGTTCGCGACCTCCGCGCACGTCTCGTCGGTGGCGGCTCTGGAACCCTGTTCGACATAGGCGATCGCCACAGCAAGACTACGTCCACGCAACATGAGATCATCATTCTTGGCGTGCGTCGGCGCCAATGCTCTCTGCATGCGCGCGATGTCGAGTCTCGCCTGAGCCGTATTGCCAGATAGCAGATGCGCGAGCGCGCTCCAGTAGAGGCTGCGACCGAGCTCGATGTCGAAGCTCGCACGTTCTGCCGTTGCGATCGCCTCATCGAGGCTTGCGCGCGCGTCGTTTTCGCGCCCTTGCCGGATCCGCAACGCTGCCAGATTGCACAAACTACTCGCAAGATCCGGATTCGGCTCCTGTGCGTCCTTGCTGCGCAGACGATCCAGCGCAACAGTTCGTTCCATTGCCACCACGGCATCGGACAGGCGGCCGGCGCCACTGTACGCACGCGCCAGCGAATTGGTGTATTCGGAGATCAACGGATTGTCCTTGCCGTAGACTTTCTCCGCTACATCGAGGGCTTCGCTTTGCGTCTGGATCGCCGGGTCATGCCGGCCCTGACTGCTGAGCGCCATCGACAGCGTCCCCAGCGCGTCGATCAGCAACACGCGTTCGGCTGTGTCGTCGCCGCGCAATGAGGCAACCAGCGGCGTCAGCACCGCTTCGGCTTCGGCGGCGCGGCCCAGACGATTGAGCGCAAACGCCAAGTGTGAACTCAGCTCCACGCGCAGATACCGATGATCCAGCGAATCATTCAACAGACCAAGACCACGCCGCATTCCCGTCACGATGTCGGCGTAGCGATTTTGCAGCTGCAGGCCGTAAACGCGCAGCGCCAGTGAATAGGCAACGAGCTTGGCTTGTTCGGGAATGCGCGTATCAAGTTGCCTTTCCGCATGTTCGAGCAGAGCGGGGCAGGCATCGGAATGGTTGTCCAGATCAAGCATGCGGCACTGCTGGATCAGGGCGGACGCTTGCTGCACGTTGTCGCCACTGCTCTCGGCAATTTTGCGCGCTTCCTCGATCAATGGCGCCGCGGGTTCGAGCTGCCCAAGCCCGAGATACGCGGACGCCATCGTCAGCAGCAGGTCCGCGCGCGCCGAGTCCTGCCCCTGCATGGCAATGCGTACGTTGCGAACACCGCTGTCGAGCAGATCGCGCACGCTGACCTGATCGCCCTTCTGCTTGGTAGGGTCGGCGTTATCGAACAATACGCGCATGAACTCCAGGGCCTGGCGTGCGCTGTCGCGTTCGGTGCGCGCAACCTGCGCTTGCCATGTGGCGACTGCCAGGCCAACGATCAATGCGAGCATGGCAAAGGCACCTAGCGCGGCAGACAGTGCATGCCGTCGCAGGAACCGGTCGGCGCGATAGCGCCAGTTGCCGCGCCGCGCATGTACCGGGCGGCGCTGGAGATAGCGTCGTATGTCGCTGGCGAAATCGGCGACGCTTGCGTAACGCTGTGCTGGCTCCTTGCGCAGCGCCTTGAGCACGATCGCATCGAGATCGCCACGAAGTTCGCGGCGCAGGCGCACCGCGCTTAACTCGCGCCTTGCAGCAATGATGTCACCCGTATGGCCATCCTGCGTGCGAGCCACGATCAGACTCGGTCGCGTCGGCTCCTGGTCGAGCACTGCGCGTTCGTATGCCGCCGGAGTGGAATTGGCCACATGGTAGGGGCGCCGTCCACTCAACAGTTCATACAGCAAGAGGCCGAGCGCATGAATGTCGACCGACGTGGTGACCACCTCACCGCGTATCTGCTCCGGCGCGGCATACTCGGGCGTGAACACGCGCGTCGCACTGATGCCTTCAGCGCTTGCATCGAGCAGTTTTGCGATACCGAAATCGAGCAGTTTCACCACGCCATCGTTGCCGACCAGAATGTTCGACGGCTTGAGGTCACGATGCACGACCAGTCGCTGGTGCGCATGACCCACCGCATCACACACGGTGAGGAAGAATTGCAATCGTGCGTTGACATCGAGCCGATGCTCATCGCACCAGGTGCGCAGGTCCTTGCCATCGACAAATTCCAGCGCGAGCCAGGGTTTTCCTTCGGCTGTGACGCCGCCGTCCACGAGGTGCGCAATGTTGGGATGCTGCAGACTGGCGAGGATCTGACGCTCTGCGCAGAATCGCGTGAATACGTCGTCTGCATCCCAGCCGCTGCGGATCAGCTTGATCGCGACATTCTGCTCGAACGCACCGTCGATGCGTTTGGCTAACCACACCGAGCCCATGCCGCCGCGGCCGATTTCCCGCAGCAACTGGAACGGACCCACAATCTGATCGGTGTGTTCGAGCGTTGAGTGCGCTTTCTCTTCGGCCGAGATGCGCTCCGCAAGGTTTGCGATGATCTGTGGTGCATGATCGGCCAATCGGTGCGTGTCGCTGATGCTGTCGGCACACAGCATGGCCAAAGCCTCGGCGCGCACCTCGGCATCGTCGTCACAACGTTGCAGGAGCAGTGTGTCCCAGTTGGATGGTGGCTCGTCGACAAGGTCGTCAAAGAGTGCACGCGCGCGGCGCCAGCGTAGCGGATCCATCGTATTTCCTCACTCGCCCCAAGGTGGATTCCGTGACCGAAGAAAGCCGTCGCGGCGCGGGGGCTGCCGTGATGCCACTGCCACTGTGCGGGCATGCCCTCGGTTTTTCTTTAATGCGTGCCTGCGAACATACGCAACTGCGTACGTCCGCGGATCACGCGGGATCTTGCGTGCCGCGGGCCCGGTAGAATACGCGGATGGAATCGAGCGCACCTCTGGAACTGCTCCACCTCGACGATCACCTGGTGGCGGTGAACAAACCCGCTGCTATCGCTGTGCATCGAAGTCATCTCGTCGGTGCCGACGAGGACTATCTGATGGATCGCTTGCGCCTGCAGGTCGATGGCCGGCTGCATGCCGTACATCGCCTCGATCGCGCAACCAGCGGCGTGCTGCTGGTTGCACGATCGAAGGAGATGGCGGCCGAGCTCGGACGCCAGATGATGGCGCGCACGGTCGAGAAGACCTATCTGGCTGTGGTCCGCGGCTGGCCGGCGGAGGAGGGCGAGATCGACTATCCCTTGTCGGGTTCCAGCCTGCGCGGCGAAGCGAAGCCGGCACTGACGCGCTGGCGCCGACTCGCCACGATTGAGGTGCCGATTGCGCAAGGTCGCTACGAGCAGCAGCGCTACGCCTTGCTCGAAGTCAGCCCCGAAACCGGCCGCTATCGCCAGATCCGCCGACACTTCCATCATGTCTCCCATCACCTGCTGGGCGACACCAGCCACGGCCGCGGTGATCACAACCGCCTGATGCGCCAGTACTACGGCGTGCATCGTTTGCTTCTGCATGCTTTGCGATTGTGCGTGATGCATCCGGCGACGCAGGCGAAGTTGGAGCTGCAAGCGCCGCTGGACGGTGCGTGGTTGCGTTTGCTCGAGGCGTTTCATTGGGCTGAATTTTGCATTGTGGGAGAGAATTCTGCGGGAACGGTTCTCTCCCCTGACACCATTCCCACCCAACCCTCCCCTTGAAGGGGAGGGCTTGAGCTCGCTGCTTTGAAGTTTTCCTCTTCAAGGGGAAGATTTAGATGGGAATGATGTTCGACGCAACACAAGCATCGCAGCTGTAGCCGCTGGGGCAATCCAATCACACCGCTGGCGAGGAAGCCGTCGAGTCTGTAAAATAGGGCATGCGCATACTCTCCGACGCCCTCACTTTCGACGATGTCCTGCTGGTTCCGGCGCACTCGGCCGTGCTGCCCCGCGATGTCAATCTCGGCACCCGCCTCACCCGCAACATCCGCCTGAACCTGCCGATCATTTCGGCGGCGATGGACACCGTGACCGAGGCGCGCCTCGCGATCACGATGGCTCAATGCGGCGGCATGGGCATCATCCACAAGAACATGACGATCGAACGCCAGGTTGCTGAAGTGCGCCTGGTAAAGAAGTTCGAAGCGGGTGTCATCCGCGATCCGATCACCGTCACCCCGCAGACGTCAATCCGCGACGTCATCCAGCTCACGAGCCACCACAATATTTCCGGTGTACCGGTTGTCGATGGTGAGCTGCTTGTCGGCATCGTCACCAACCGGGATCTGCGCTTCGAGAAGAAGCCCGAAGATCCGGTCAAGAACATCATGACGCGCAAGGAACGTCTGGTCACGGTGCAGGAAGGCGCGACCGAAGACGATGTGCTCGCGCTGCTGCACAAGCATCGCATCGAGAAAATCCTGGTCGTCGATGACGCGTTCCGCTTGCGCGGACTGATCACCGTCAAGGACATTCAGAAGGCGCGCGACAACCCGAATGCGTGCAAGGACGACCACGAACGCCTGCGCGTCGGCGCGGCGGTCGGAGTTGCCGGCGATACCGAACAACGCGTGGCGGCACTCGTCGAGGCGGGCGTCGATGCGCTCATCGTCGATACCGCACACGGTCATTCACAAGGTGTGATTGATCGCGTTCGTTGGGTGCGTAGACAGTTCCCGAAGATTTCGCTGATCGCGGGGAATATTGTCACCGGTGACGCGGCGCGTGCGCTCGTCGATGCCGGTGTCGATGCGGTGAAGGTCGGTGTGGGTCCCGGTTCCATCTGTACCACGCGCATCGTTGCGGGGGTCGGCGTGCCGCAGGTCTCGGCTGTCGGCATGGTCGCAGATGCGCTCAAGGGTACCGACGTCGGGCTGATTGCCGATGGCGGCATCCGTTATTCGGGCGACATCGCCAAGGCGATTGCGGCCGGTGCAGATTGCGTGATGATCGGCGGCATGTTCGCGGGTACCGAAGAAGCACCCGGCGAAGTCGAGCTTTATCAGGGCCGCTCGTACAAAAGCTACCGCGGCATGGGCTCGCTAGGTGCAATGGAAAAAGGCTCCAAGGACCGGTATTTTCAGGACGATGAGGGCGACACCGACAAGCTCGTGCCGGAAGGCATCGAAGGTCGCGTTCCGTACCGCGGTCCGTTGCGCAGCATCGTGCACCAGCTGGCCGGGGGGCTGCGCGCCTCCATGGGCTATGTAGGCTGTGCCACCATCGACGACATGCGCACGAAGCCGCAATTCGTACGCATCACGTCGGCTGGCGTGCGCGAATCGCATGTGCACGATGTGACGATCACGAAGGAAGCGCCGAATTATCGACTGGATTGAGGGCGGCGATAGAGCGTGGAAGCTTCTTCATCATCAGTTCGCAATTATTTTCGCACTGCGTTCCGGTGGCAGCGCGGCAGGCAGCAGTCGGGCTACTACAAGATGCTGCTTTTTCAGGCCTTGTGGCCGTTGCCATTTGATATCTACATCCTGCATTTTCCCGAAGGTGCCCAAATCTTTCCGCATACCGATCCGGTCGCTCTCGGGCGACATTATCGATGCAACATCGTCGTGAAACGTGCCAAGGTCGGCGGCGATTTCATCTGTGCCGAGCCGATTTTCGCAACAAGCCGCATCAACATATTTCGTCCTGATGCATGCGAACACAGCGTCACGCGCGTCGAGCGCGGATCGCGTTACGTGTTGAGCACAGGCTGGGTGCTGCGGCGTAGTTCGCGCTGACAACGAATTCACAGGTAAGAGTCCATGTCCAATATCCATAGCGACAAGATCCTCATCCTCGACTTCGGCGCGCAATACACGCAGTTGATTGCGCGACGCATCCGCGAGCTTGGCGTGTACTGCGAGATCTGGGCCTGGGACCACGACCCCGGCGAGATCGCGGCCTATGGCGCCAAGGGAATCATTCTTTCCGGCGGCCCCGAATCCACCACGCTGAGCGAAGCGCCAAAGGCGCCGCAAAACGTGTTCGATGCGGGCGTGCCCATCCTCGGTATCTGCTACGGCATGCAGACGCTCGCCGCGCAACT
Source organism: Dokdonella sp. (assembly GCA_039919785.1). GTDB lineage: Bacteria > Pseudomonadota > Gammaproteobacteria > Xanthomonadales > Rhodanobacteraceae > Dokdonella_A. The sequence goes on from JBDSFA010000200.1 coordinate 6,855, forward strand.
TGGCGGCTCCACGGAAGCGGCGGATGCGCGCGAGTTCGGGCACGCCCGCGTGGAAGTCGTCGCGCACGATCGCCTGCTCTGTGGTCTTTCCGATCACGCACCCGCACAAGCACTCGATGTCTGGATGAGCCACGGCGATCACGTCGCCACCGCACCGCCGGATTTCATCGTCACCGCGCGTACCGATCGCATCCCGGTCGCGGCGATGGCGAACGAGGACAAGCGCTGGTACGGCGTGCAGTTTCACCCGGAGGTCACCCACACGAAGCAGGGCAGTGCGCTGCTCAAGCGTTTCGTGACGGATATCTGCGGTTGCGCCACGCTGTGGACGGCGGCGAATATCATCGACGACCAGGTTGCGCGCGTACGCGCGCAGGTTGGCGATGATCATGTGCTGCTCGGTCTCTCTGGCGGCGTCGATTCTTCCGTCGTCGCGGCGTTGCTGCATCGCGCGATCGGCGATCGTCTCACGTGCGTGTTCGTCGACACCGGCCTGCTGCGCTGGCAGGAAGGCGACCAGGTAATGGCGATGTTCGCCGCCGAAGCGAAAAACGGCGGCATGGGCGTCAAGGTTATTCGCGTCGACGCAGCCGATCGCTATTTCAATGCGCTCGCCGGCGTCAGCGATCCGGAAGCCAAGCGCAAGATCATCGGTCGTCTGTTCATCGAGGTATTCGATGAAGAATCGCACAAGCTCGAAGGCGTGAAGTGGCTCGCGCAAGGCACAATCTACCCGGACGTGATCGAATCCGCGGGCAGCAAGACCGGCAAGGCACATGTGATCAAGTCGCATCACAATGTCGGCGGCCTGCCAGAGCAGATGAAGCTCAAGCTGGTGGAGCCCTTGCGTGAGCTGTTCAAGGATGAAGTGCG
>JBDSFA010000178.1:0-15755 GCA_039919785.1 Dokdonella sp.
GCGAGCGCCGCGCCTACCGTGATGGCGGCGAATGCGTAGAAGCAGATCAGTTGGAAACTCATGTTGCGGTTGCTCCAGTCGCCGCGGTCGCGTTGTGTGCGCCAACTCTTGTAGGAACGGCTTCAGCGGCGATGCCCCATGTGCCAGAAAGCATTACGGCTGAAGCCGCTCCCACGATCGCCCGACCGGAAAATCCGTTGCGCTGGTTGCGTTGATTGCGCGTGTCGATCATCGGAACGCCGCGTCCTGCGCGCGATCCGCCGCAATCTGCTGCTCGAAGCGATCGCCGATCGCGAGCAATTGCATCTTCGTCACGATGTTCTCGCCGCGCTTTTCGAAGTGGTATTCGTGGATCGAGGTCTCGACGATCGAATCGACCGGACAGCTTTCCTCGCAGAAACCGCAGTAGATGCACTTGAACAGGTCGATGTCGTAGCGCGTGGTACGGCGTGTGCCGTCCTCACGCGGCGCCGAATCGATCGTGATCGCCAGCGCCGGACAAACCGCCTCGCACAGCTTGCACGCGATGCAGCGCTCCTCGCCGTTCGGGTAGCGGCGCAGCGCGTGCAGCCCGCGGAAGCGATTCGACTTCGGGATGTGCTCCATCGGATAGCGCACCGTGTACTTGGGTTTCCACAAGTACTTGAAGGTCAGCCACAGGCCGGCAAACAGCTCCAGCAGCAACAGGCTTTTCAGATAGCTGGTGACTCGATTCATGACTCGATATGCCTCAGGCGCCCGTCGTGACCCAGCCGAAATACTTCATGCAACCCGCCACGAAGACCCACACGATCGTGATCGGGATAAAGACCTTCCAGCCGAGCCGCATGATCTGGTCGTAGCGGTAGCGAGGAAAGCTCGCGCGGAACCAGATGTACGCGGTCGCAAAAAAGAATGCCTTGGCGCAAAGCCACCACCAGCCCGGTTCGCCCACAAATCCCCAGCTTTGCGGAAACGGTGACAGCCAGCCGCCGAGGAACAGGATTGGCGCGAGGAACGAAACCAGGATCATGTTCGCGTATTCGGTCAGGAAGAACACCGCGAACGGTGCGCCCGAATACTCGACGTGGAAGCCCGCGACGATTTCCGATTCACCTTCGGCGACGTCGAATGGCGCGCGATTGGTTTCTGCAACGCCAGACACGAAATAAATGATGAACATCGGCAACAGCGGCAGCCAGAACCATTCGAGAAGGCCTTTGGGACCCGACTGCGCCATCACGATGTCGGAAAGATTCAGGCTGCCCGCGAGGATCAGCACGCTGACGAGCGAGAAGCCCATTGCGATTTCGTAGGAGACCACCTGCGCGGCCGAACGCATCGCACCCAGCATTGCGTAACGGGAGTTGGATGCCCAGCCGGCGAGGATGATGCCGTATACGCCCATCGAGGTCATGGCGAGGAGGAACAGCAGACCCGCATTCGCATCCGACCATGCCTTGTGTGGCGCGAACGGCACCACGGCCCACGCCGCGAACGACGGAATCAGCGCCCATAGCGGAGCCAGAAGGAACAAGGTCTTGTTCGACTTCGTCGGGTAGATCACTTCCTTCAACAGCAATTTGAAGACGTCGGCGAACGTCTGCGCAAGACCGAACGGGCCGACCTTGCTCGGTCCCAGGCGAACGTGCATCCAGCCGATGACCTTGCGCTCCCACCACACGTACATCGCCACGCCGATAATCAACGGCAGCAGCGGAAACAGCAGCAGACCGATCGCCATCGACAGCGTCGGGAACGTCGTTGTGAACCAGTGGAAGGCGGCGATGATCGAGTCCATGTCGTCGTCAGACCTTCACGATGTCGAGAGCGGCGCCGTATGGCGGCAACGTTGCGGATGCAGAATGCCCGGCTTCTATCCAGGCTGCTCCACGCGGAACACGCGTCGAAAGCTCGACCGGCAACGCAACACCGCACACCTGTGCCTGCGCGCCGTGGCCGAGCCCGAGTGCGAGCGCATCTTCCGGGTGCAGCGTTACGCAGGCCACGCGGGAAAGGGGATGTGCCTGCAATGCGGGAGATCGACGCAGTACCGCATCGGCCCTGTAGATCGCCGTCGTCGCGATGCGTACGAGCTTTGCGTTCGTGGGAGCGGCTTCAGCGGCGATGCCCTTTGGCGGCGATGCTGTCTCAGCAGCATTCACCATCGCCATCTGCTCACGCACCTCGCCTATCTCGGTGAAATCGAAACCATCGAGCGCGAGAGCCGAACCGAGTGCGCGCAGTACCTTCCAGCCCGCGCGTGCATCGCCTGGCAGCTTCGTCGCCGCTGCGAGTACCTGCACAGTGCCCGCGAGATTCGTGTAGCTGCCATCGATTTCCGGCGGCAGGCCAATGGGCAGCACGACGTGCGCCGTGCGACGTACACCCGCGCACGCATACGCGCCGATGTAGAGATGGAACTGTGCATTGCTGCGCGCGTGATCGAACGCGGCAGGGGCGGATGTATCCTGAGAACCCGCGTGATAGACGACGAGATGTTTCGGAGGATTCGCGAGCATCGCGGCCGCATACTTACCGCCCGAACGCGGCTGCACGCCGGCACGCGCAAGTCCGATCGCGTTCGCACCCGCAGGAATTTCGTTGTAGGCAGATCCAGTGGCCTTCGCGATGAATTGCGCCGCGGCAATCAAGCGTGACGCCGACGGATGCAGTACGGCCGATTCACCCACAATCACGACCGACGCCGTCGCATCGCTGATCTGCTTGATCCAGCCATTTGCCGCATCGTCGGCCGTCAGGTTCGCAATCAGCTGCGCGAGCGCGGAATCCTCGGGCAGATGCCCGGCATCCGCGGATGCTTTTGCCAGTTTGAGGACGGCGTCGGCCAGCGCCTGCGGCGCCGCGATGACCTTGCCGGCAAGCTCGAAATTGAAATCGAAGTCGAGTGGATTGAGCGCATAAACCTTCGCGCCGCGGCTCGCCGCCTTGCGGATGCGATGATTGAGCAGCGGGATTTCGTGGCGTGGATTGCAACCGATTAAGAGGATCGCATTGGCTTTCTCGATGTCTGCCACTGCCATCTCGAATGGCTTCGCGCTCGGCGCATCGGCATCGAGCATGCGCAGGCGGTGGTCGATGTTGTCGCTGCCGAGCGCACGCAACAGCTTGCCCAGCAGATGGCCTTCCTCGTTCGAAGTCAGCGGTGCGACCAGTGCGCCGATATCGCCGCCAGCGGCGCGCAGATGATCGGCAGCAAACGCGAGTGCATCCGCCCAGCTCGTCTCGACCAGTTCGCCGTTCCTGCGAACCATGGGCTTCTGCGCGCGATCCGCTGCGCGCAGTCCGTCATTGGAATAACGATCGCGATCGGACAGCCAGCATTCGTTGATCGCTTCGTTGTCGCGCGGCACTGCGCGCAATGCTTCGCCGCGGCGCGTGTGCAGCCACAGATTCGAACCGAGCGCATCGTGGTAGCCGATCGACTCGCGCGCGAGCAGTTCCCATGCGCGCGCCTTGAAACGGAATGGCTTGTTGGTCAGCGCGCCAACCGGGCAGACATCGATCACATTGCCGGACAGCTCGCTCATCAGCGGTTTGCCGACGTAGGTACCGATCTGCAGGCGCTCGCCACGTTCCATGCCGCCCAGCTCATACGTGCCGGCGACATCCGCCATCACGCGCACGCAGCGCGTGCACTGGATGCAGCGCGTCATCTCGGTTTCGACCAGCGGCCCAAGATCTTCGTCGGGCACCACGCGTTTTTGTTCGACGAATCGCGATATCGACCGGCCGTAACCCATCGACAGATCCTGCAGTTCGCATTCGCCGCCCTGGTCGCAGATCGGGCAATCGAGTGGATGATTGATCAGCAGGAACTCCATCACATTGCGCTGCGCCGACAACGCGCGCTGCGACTGCGTCTGGATCTTCATGCCGTCGGCGACCGGCGTCGCGCAAGCTGGCTGCGGTTTCGGCATCGGCCGTCCGCCCATCTCGACCTCGACCATGCACATGCGGCAGTTTGCGGCGATCGGCAACTTGTCGTGGTAACAGAAACGCGGAATCGCAATGCCAGCCTTGTCGGCGGCCTGGATGATCATCGAGTTCTTCGGCACCACCAGCGACTTGCCGTCGATCTCTACGGTGACGTGATCGGGCGGGACTGCGGGAGCTGAGGGCTGCGCGCTCATGCGGCGGCTCCTTGCGGAGCCGGGAATCGGGAATCGGGAATCAGGAATCGGCAATGAACAGCCTCCCGCCCTTCCCATTCTCTATTCCCCGTTCTCGATTTCCGATTCGCGACCACAGAATGCAGATTCATGCGGCAACCTCCAATCGCGAATCCACAATCGAGCGGCCGTTCTTGATGAAGTATTCGAACTCGCTCCAGTAATGACGGAGCATGCCTTGCACCGGCCATGCGGCCGCTTCGCCGAACGCGCAGATCGTGTGCCCTTCAATCTGGCCGGCGGCCTGCTTGAGAATATCGAGATCGCCGAGTTCCGCCTTGCCGTCGACGATGCGCGTCAGCATGCGGTACATCCAGCCCGTGCCTTCACGGCACGGCGTGCACTGGCCGCAGGACTCGGCGTAGTAGAAACGAGCGATGCGCTGCGTTGCGCGCACCATGCAGGTCGTCTCGTCCATCACGACAACCGCGCCCGAGCCAAGACCGGAGCCGGCTTTCTGGATCGCGTCGTAGTCCATGGTCAGGGCCATCATCGTTTCAGCCGGCAGGACCGGCATCGACGAACCGCCCGGAATCACCGCCTTCAAGGTGTGACCGTTGCGCACGCCACCGGCCATCGCGAGCAGTTCCGAAAACGGCGTGCCGAGCTTGATTTCGTAATTGCCCGGCTTGTTGACATGGCCGGACACGGAAAAAATCTTCGGGCCGCCGTTGTTCGGCTTGCCGACATTGAGGAACCAGTCGGCGCCCTTGTTGAGGATCGTCGGCACCGACGCATAGGTTTCGGTGTTGTTGATCGTCGTCGGCTTGCCGTACAGGCCGAAATTCGCTGGAAATGGCGGCTTGAAGCGCGGCTGGCCTTTCTTGCCTTCGAGCGATTCCATCAGCGCAGTTTCTTCACCGCAGATGTAGGCACCGGCACCGAGCGCGTTGTGGATATCGACGTCGACGCCACTGCCCATGATGTTCTTGCCGAGCAGGCCGGCCGCGTAGGCATCCTTCAACGCCAGCTCGATGTGCTCGAACGGTTCGTGATGGAATTCGCCACGCAGATAATTGTACGCAACGGTCGAACCCGTCGCGTAACACGCGATCGCCAGACCTTCGACGACGGAATGCGGGTTGAAACGAAGGATGTCGCGATCCTTGCAGGTGCCCGGCTCCGATTCATCGGAGTTGCACAGGATATACTTCTGCATCGTGCCCTTGGGCATGAACGACCATTTCAGGCCGGTCGGAAAACCGGCGCCACCGCGTCCACGCAGCGCACTCTTCTTGAGCTCGTCGATGATCGTGGCCGGATCGGTCTTCTCGGCGAGGATTTTCTTCCACGCCTTGTAGCCGTCGACCTTCAAATAGTTGTCCAGCGTCCACGGCTGCTCGAAGTGCAGCGTCGTGTAGACGACCTGGTGTTCCTGCGGTGCGGGACCAAAAGCCATCTTGATGCTCACTTCAATTCGTCGAGAATCTGATCCACTTTCGTGAGGGTCAGGTTCTCGTGGTAATGACCATTGACGACCATCATCGGCGCGCCACAGCACGCGGCCAGGCACTCTTCCTCACGCTTGAGGTAAATGCGCCCGTCCGCACTGCTCTCGCCCAGCTTGATGCCGTATTTCTTTTCGCAATGACGCACGATGTCCTCGGCGCCATTGAGCCAGCACGAGATATTCGTGCAGATCGCAACGTTGTTGCGCCCGACCGGTTTCGTCTCGAACATCGAATAGAACGTCGCGACCTCGTAGCCCCAGACCTGTGGCAAGCCGAGGTACTTGGTGACCGCGGTGATCAATTCGTCGGTCAGATGACCGCCGTTCTGCTCCTGCGCAGCCCACAAACCCTGGATCAGCGCGGAGCGCTTGCGATCCGGCGGGAATTTTGCGGCCCAGTGGTCGATGTGTTCGCGCGTGTGCGCGTTCAACGCGACCTGCGGATCGACGTCCGTGACCGCTTCGTAGTTGCCGGTCGCCTTCATCGATCAACCTCTCCAAACACAACGTCGTAGGTACCGATCATCGCAACCACGTCGGGCAGCATATGGCCGCGCACGATCGCGTCCATCGACGACAGATGCACGAAACTTGGCGCACGGCACTTCAGGCGGAACGGTTTGTTCGCGCCGTCGGACACCAGGTAAATACCGAACTCGCCCTTCGGTGCCTCGACCGCGGCGTAGGTCTCGCCAGCCGGAACGCAGTAGCCCTCGGTGAACAGTTTGAAATGATGGATCAGCGCTTCCATGTCGTCCTTCATCTCGACACGGGACGGCGGCGCAACCTTGAAATTCTTGAGCATGACCGGGCCCGGATTCGCGCGCAGCCAGTCGACACACTGCTTGATGATGCGATTGGATTGGCGCATTTCCTCGACGCGCACGAGGTAACGGTCGTAGCAATCGCCCGTCACCCCGACCGCAATATCGAAATCGACTTCAGCGTATTTCGCGTACGGCTGCTTCTTGCGCAGGTCCCATTCAATGCCCGAACCGCGCAGCATCGGGCCCGACATGCCCCACGCAAGCGCCTGCTCGGGCGGGATGATGCCGATGTCGACCGTGCGCTGTTTCCAGATGCGGTTGCCAGTGAGAAGTTCTTCGTACTCGTCGACACGGCGGGGAAAATCGGCGCAGAACGCATCGAGGAAGTCGAGCATCGAACCGCCCCGCCAGTTGTTCAGGCGATCCAGATCCTTGCCCTTGTGCCACTTCGATTCGTTGTACTTGGGCATCTGCTCCGGCAGGTCGCGATAGACGCCGCCGGGACGATAATAGGTCGCGTGCATGCGAGCACCACTGACGGCCTCGTAGCAGTCCATCAGCTCCTCGCGTTCGCGGAACGCATACAGGAACACCGCCATCGCACCAAGATCGAGCGCGTTCGAACCGATCCACATGAGGTGGTTCAGGATGCGCGTGATCTCGTCGAACATCGTGCGTATCCACTGCGCGCGTTCCGGCACGTCGACGCCGAGCAGGTTCTCGATCGCACGCACGTAAGCATGCTCGTTGCACATCATCGAGACGTAGTCGAGGCGATCCATGTAGCCGATCGACTGATTGAACGGCTTCGACTCGGCCAGCTTCTCGGTTGCGCGATGCAGCAGGCCGATATGCGGATCGGCACGCACGATCGTCTCGCCGTCCATCTCCAGCACCAGACGCAGCACGCCGTGCGCGGCCGGATGCTGCGGGCCGAAATTCATCGTGTAGTTCTTGATTTCCTGCATGGCTTACTTCACTCCGGCCTTGCGTTCCGCGTCCGCCTGCTCGTAGCGCGAATCGTCGCGGATCGTGCGCGGCACCAGCACGCGCGGTTCGACCGACGTCACCGGTTCGTACACCACTCGCTTCTTCTCCGGGTCGTAGCGCACTTCGACGTTGCCGATCAGCGGGAAGTCCTTGCGGAACGGATGACCGACAAATCCGTAGTCGGTGAGGATGCGGCGCAGATCCGGATGGCCTTCGAAAATGATGCCGAAAAGATCGAACGCCTCGCGCTCGAACCAGTCCAGACTTGGCCAGATGCTGATCAGCGAAGAAACGCTCGGCAGGTCGTCGTCGGTGCAATGCGTGCGCAGGCAAACGCGGTGGTTGTGCTTGATTGAAAGCAGCTGCACGACCACGGCAAAGCGATGCGGAATATTCGGATGACGCGGGCGATCTGCCCAGTTGAAACGGCCCGGACCGCTGTCGCCCTCGACGCCTCGCGAGAAGCCCTGCGCGGAAACATCGGTGGTGTCCCATTCGACATCGCCGTAGGACAGGTAGTCGACGCCGCACAGGTCCATCGCCTGCTCGAAATGCAGATCAACATCATCGCGCAGCATCTTCGCAACGTTGAGCCAGTTTTCCGGCAACACATCGACGGTGATTTCGCCACGCTTCTCGACCAGCTTGACCAGGGCCTGGCCGAGCTTCACGCCAAGTTTCTGCGCGAATGCGGACTGCGCATTGGCAGCGTCGGCGATTGCAGCGGTGTTGTCGCTCATACCGTGGCCTCTCAGCGCGCAATCGTGTTGGTGCGGCGGATCTTCTTCTGCAATTGCAGAATGCCGTGGATCAGCGCTTCCGCCGTCGGCGGACAACCGGGCACATATATGTCGACCGGGACAATGCGATCGCAGCCGCGCACGACCGCGTAGGAATAGTGATAGTAGCCGCCGCCGTTCGCGCACGAACCCATCGAGATGACCCATTTCGGATCGGGCATCTGGTCGTAGACCTTGCGCAACGCAGGCGCCATCTTGTTGACCAGGGTGCCAGCAACGATCATCACGTCGGACTGACGCGGGCTCGGACGGAAGATCACGCCGTAGCGGTCCAGATCAAGCCGCGCAGCGCCCGCATGCATCATTTCGACCGCACAGCAAGCAAGACCAAAAGTCATCGGCCACATCGAGCCGGTGCGCGCCCAGTTGATCAGATCGTCGAGGCGCGCCGTCGCGAAGCCGCGCTGCATCAACGGGCTGTCGTCACCGGGGCGCAGGATGTCGTCGACGACGTTGACCGGCGCCGGGTTGTGCATCGTTTCACTGATGCGATCGACTATTCCCATTCCAGCGCTCCCTTCTTCCAGACATAGACGAAGCCGAGCACCAGCAACGACAGGAAGATGCCCATTTCAACCAGACCCTGCAGGCCGAGCTTGCCGAACACGGTGGCCCACGGGAAAACGAACGCGATTTCGAGATCGAAGATGATGAAGAGGATCGCGATCAAGTAGTAGCGCACGTCGAAACGCATGCGCGCATCCTCGAACGCCTCGAAGCCGCATTCGTACGGTGCGGACTTTTCGGATGTCGGGCGACTGGGGCCGAGCAGATTGCCGATCACGATCAGCGCAATACCGATCACGGCGGAGACCGCGAGGAACAAAAGGACCGGGAAATACTCGGCCAGCACAGACACCTCCGCACCGCGACGGGTGCATCAGCGATCGCTGCAGTCAGGAACCGCAACGACGACGGTAAGAAGAGATCCAGCGCCGACGCCCCGGACCAAGCGTCCGGAACGTCGTCGTCAGATCAGATGGTGCCCAGAAGAGGACTCGAACCTCCACGACTTACGTCGCTACCACCTCAAGGTAGTGCGTCTACCAATTCCGCCATCTGGGCACAGCTTACTTTCCGTCCTTCCCGCCTTGCTTCGGCTGGGCTGCCGCGGGCTTGTCGGCAGCCGCCGCGGGTTTTTCTGTAGCCGTCACGGATGCCGGAGCCGGCTTGTCAGCCGCAACCGAGGGCGCTGCCGGTTGAGCCACATCGCCTGTCGGCGAGGGCGCCACCGGAGCCGGCTTCGCCGCAGTGGCAGCACCGGACATCAGGCCCAGATCTTCCGTGGGACGCACTTCGGCGCCCGATCGACCCAGATAAATGCCCATGCCGAGGCTGAGCAGGAAGAACAAACCCGCGAGAACCGCCGTGCTGCGCGAAAGGAAATTCGCCGAACCACGCGCACCGAAGACGGTAGCCGATGCGCCGCCACCAAAACCCGACCCTGCCGCGGCGCCAGCGCCACGCTGCAAAAGGATCAGGACGATCATGGCGATCGCGACCAGCACATAAAAAATGTTTGCAATAATCGACAGCATGGTGTTTCCGACTCTTTACGTTTGCGCGGCTGTGCAGATGGCGAGGAAATCCGCCGCCATCAGCGATGCGCCACCAATCAGTCCGCCATCGACATCGGCCTGCCCGAACAGCTCGGCCGCATTCGCGGGTTTGACGCTGCCGCCATATAGGAGGCGCAGCGAGCTGGTGATTGTAGCATCGAGCCCGGCCATTTTGTCACGGATGAATGCGTGGACCGCCTGCGCCTGGGCCGGCGATGCGGTCTTCCCGGTGCCGATCGCCCACACCGGCTCGTACGCGACCACGGCATGCGCGAACGCGCCGATGCCCGCCACAGCCACCACCGCATCGAGCTGGCGCCCGATCACAGCCTCGGTCGCATCGGCCTCGCGTTCACCCAAGGTCTCGCCAACGCAGAGGATCGGCACGAGTCCGACCGCCTGCGCCGCAACGAACTTCGCCGCGACGAGGTCGTTCGATTCGCCATGATATTGGCGGCGTTCGGAATGCCCGACCAGCACATAGGTGCAGCCAATGTCCTTCAACATTGAACCGGCAATCTCACCCGTATAGGCGCCCTGGGCGTGCGCGCTGAGGTCCTGGGCACCGAATGCGGCGCCGCTGCGGCTGTGCTGCCGTACCAGCCAGTCGAGATACGCAACCGGCGGCAGAATCGCGACGTCGGCATTTGCCGGAAGGTTCGCAACCACGGCCGTGACCAGATCGTTCGCCATGGCGTGCGACCCGTACATCTTCCAGTTTCCGGCAACCAGCGGGCGACGCATTGGACATCCAGGTGCAAGCGGGGACGCAAGGATAGCGGTCGCTCGAAAGGGCGACAACCGCTGGCATATGCCCAGCCTTACGCGTAGGCCACATTGCCACTACCCTCCCCCGCTTGAGTCCAACGGAAATCGAGCGATGACATCATCAACTTGCGCCTTGGTCACCGGCGCATCCGCCGGCATCGGTGCCGCGTTTGCACGCGAGCTTGCCGCACGTGGCTACGCCTTGGCGCTGACCGCACGACGCGCAGACCGTCTCGACGAGCTCGCCGAGGAACTGCGCGCGAAACACCACGTCGACGTGCAATGCATTCCCTGCGATCTCGCCGATCCCAAAGCCCCGCAATTCCTCGAAGGCGAAATCGCAAGTCGCGGTCTGGTCATCGACACCCTGATCAACAACGCCGGCTACGGCGTGACCGGCACCTTCCTGACCCAGCCGTGGCAGGTCCATGCGGACTTCATCCAGGTGCTGATGACCGCGCCAGCCGAACTCTGCTATCGCCTGCTCCCGGGCATGCGCGCACGCGGGCGCGGACGCATCATCAACGTCGCTTCACTCGCCGGCCTCCTCCCGGCACCGGCAGGGCACACGCTGTACGCGGCCTCGAAGGCTTACCTGATCAAATTCTCGCAGGCGCTCGCGCTGGAGAATCGCGCCCATGGCGTTAACGTGTGCGCGCTCTGCCCCGGCTTCACCTTGTCGGAATTCCACGATGTGACCGGCACTCGCGAGCAGATGAAACGCATGCCGGGCTGGCTGTGGATGGCGGCTGAGCCGGTCGTACGCGATGCGCTCGATGCGGTCGAACGCGGTCGGGTGGTTCGCGTCAGCGGTCGCGTCAACCGCACGATCAAGCGTTTGTTCGAGCTGCTGCCGGATCGCCTTGCGCTGCGACTGATCGACCAGCGCGGCAAGGATTTCCGCAACGCCGACGATGAGCAAGCTGCGGAGTCATCCCGGCACGGATGAGTTGCGTCGGCGCCATCGCTAGCGCAGATGCACGACCAGGCGTCCTGCGGCAACATCACCGGAAACATTCACGAATCGGCCATCGCGATAGCTCAGGAACGTCATCTGTGCGAGATCGTTTGCACTCGCCGTTTCCGACAGTTCGAGGTAGCCGATGGTCAGATCACCGATGCGGCGCCACGGGAGGACGGCGCCGGAATCCTCGATCGGGCGATAGGGCGATACACCCGCGAGGTCGACGGGCCCGCCGAGCAAATGAAAATAGGTCACGTAGTTGGAATGGAAATAGCAGTGGCGAACGCGGGCGAGATCTGGACTCAAGGCCTTGATGATCGAATCCATCGACACGTAGAGGCTCCATTCCGGCGCCGGGTCGACGTCGAGGAAAACGACGTGGCAACCCGATGACGGAAGGTCGAGCGCGCTGACGGCGACGACCGCTGCGCGTGCCACTGCGGAGATCTCCACCGAACGTTCCGCGAACGCGTGCGCGTTGCGATGCGACGCCGCCGCGAAAGCGATCACGCACAAGGCAAACCCGGCCACAGTGACAATGCGCACCTTCGCCGCAGCGACGTTCCATGCCGCCGTCGCGAATGCGGCGAGTACGATGGCAGCGCCGGCAAGCCCCAGATAGTAAAGACGCGACTGCATGGCCGATTCGATCACCGATACGTTCGCGTTGAGTGGCGCCGCGTTCAATGCGGCAATGGGCGCCTGCAGCAAGGCCGGCAACAGCAGCAGGCCAAGACCGCAGATCGCCAGTTCCGCGTAACGCTTCAGCACTTCGCGCGCCCGCCGCAACGCGCAGGCGGCGACGATGCCAGCCGCCAGAAACAGGACCCCGATAACGAGCGCGCCGCGCTGCAGCGCATGCAGCCGTATCCAGAACGACCAATAACCTGGCGCCTGCTGCAGCCAGTCGAGCAATCCTTTTGCAATCAACTGATGCACCGGCATGGCGCCAGCAAGTCCGCTCGACGGTGTGCCGAGCACGCACCAGCGCCAGACCAGGTAGGTCGCAGCAACCAGCCACGTCAGCGCCAACGCACGTGCTGCCCGTGCGCGACAAGCCGGCTCGACCCATGCCCAGCGCATCCACAGCAGCGACATCGCGACGACGACCGCGAGTCCGATCTCTTTCGACAGCATGGCGGCGAGCGCCGCGAACAACGCACACGCCAACGCATACCAACGCAGCCGCTCGCGATAGTCCAATGCAGCGAGCAAAGCCAGCAGAACGAACAAGGTCGATAACAGATCGAAACGAGCCGACCACCACAGCGCGGTGCCGATCACGGCTGGATGCACCGCAAACAGGAGGCTAGACAACAACGCGATTGGCCGCGGAATGGCCGCGCGCAGAAGCAGCAACAACAGCGTCAGACTCACTTCGGCATGCAGCGCGAGATCCGCAATCGCATTCGCTTCGTAGCCGGTACCGAGCAAGCTTGCGCACAGCCACATCGAGGCGAAACCAAACGGCCGGAACACCGAACCGGGCACCGGAAAATGGTCGTGCGTGAACAGCGGCCATGGCGAACCGATCAACCGCGCGAACGCGAGCTGCATGAAATCGTCGCGCCCCCAGAAACCGTGCACGCCGGGCCAGTAGACGAACACGACAATCGCTACCAGCACGAGTCCGCACAAACCATTGCGCACGGCAGGCATGCTTCTGAAATCCGGGCTCATCGCTGGAAACGACGGGGAATGGGAAACCTTGCCCGAGTCAGATCAACTTGATCTCACGCAAGCGTTCCAGCAGGTAGTCGTGCGAGCTGATGGCCTGCGGGTAGCGGCTGGGGTTCGCCGCACTCGTGCATGAAGGCAGAACGTCGATCATGAAATCCGGATTCGGGTGCAGGAAGAACGGCACCGAATAGCGTGGCTTGCGCGCATGCTCGCCCGGAGGATTGACCACACGATGCGTCGTCGACGGGTAAACATGATTGGTCAAGCGCTGCAGCATGTCGCCGATGTTGACGACGATGGTGTCGGCATCCGCAGTGAACGGCACCCACTCGCCTGAGTGCGAGCGCACTTCGAGGCCTTGCGCGCTGGCGCCGACCAGGAGCGTGATCAGGTTGATGTCTTCGTGGGCGCCTGCGCGCACGTTCGGCAGGCTCCCGATAGAGTCCGCCGGCGCCGTGATGGGCGGATAGTGGATCGGACGCAGAATCGAATTTCCGAAATTCGTCTTGTCGTCGAAATACGCTTCAGGCAGGTCGATGTGCAGCGCCAGCGCGCGCAGCACGCGCGAACCCAGCGCATCAAGGGCGGAAAATAGTCCGTAACCGAATTCGTGGAAGCTCGGCACCTCGCCCGGCCACAGGTTCGGCGCCATCACGTCCGCGTATTTGGACGTACGCGGAATTTCGCGGCCGATGTGCCAGAACTCCTTGAGGTCTGGATATTTCGAATCCTTCGCCGTCTCGATGCCGAACGGCGTGTAGCCGCGCGCGCCGCCGCTGCCCTTCAAGTGGTACTGCATCTTCACGTCTGCAGGCAGGGCGAAAAATTGGCGGAACGCCTCGTAGGCGCCGTCGACCAGCGGCTGCGCGATGCCATGGCCGCGGATGCCGGCAAAACCCCATTCGCGATAGGCGGCTCCCAGTTCGGAAACAAAGGCAGCGCGGTCAGTTTCGTAACGACGGATATCGAGGGTCGGGATTCGGGAGCTCATGAGGGTGAGGCGTCTTTCTGCGATGCAGCCGATTTTACGGCGTCGGCGAGCTCGCCGGCGAGCCGTGCAACGAGGACATCGTCGCCAGCCTCGACCGTCACGCGCACCAGGGGTTCTGTGCCGGACGGACGCAGGACCACGCGACCTTGCCCCTCCAGCTCCGCGCGCACGCGTTCGAACACGCGCTGCACGTTCGCATCGGCGACCAGCGCAGCACCACCGGGGACGCGGATGTTCACCGTCGTCTGTGCAACCTTGTGCATGCCAGCCACCGCATCGCCCAGGCGCAAGCCCTTGCGCACGAGCACGTCGAGTACCTGCAAGGCGCTCACGATCGCATCGCCGCTGGTGGTGCGATCGAGGGTGAGGATATGTCCGGACGCCTCTCCGCCGAGTACGCCATCGTTTTGTTTCAACAGCTGCAGGACATAGCGATCGCCGACGTTCGCACGCAGGAACGGCACACCCAGATCGCGCATGGCGCGCTCCAGACCGTAATTACTCATCAGGGTACCGACCAGCGGACCGCGCAGCCGACCGCTCGCGTGCCAGTCGGTCGCGAGCACGTAGAGCAGCTGGTCGCCATCGACGATGGCGCCGCTGCTGTCGACCATCTGCACGCGATCGCCATCTCCGTCGAAGGCGATGCCCAAGTCAGCGCCCGCAGCGACGACGGCACGTGCCAACGCGTGCGGGCTGGTCGAACCGACGTCGCGATTGATGTTGAGCCCGTCGGGCTGGTTGCCGATGGCGCTGACGCGCGCGCCGAGTTCTCCGAAGACGGTCGGCGCAATTTGGTAGGTCGCGCCATGTGCGCAGTCGAGCACTATGTTGAGCCCGCGCAGGTTCAGAGACGAAGGCACCGTCGATTTGCAGAATTCCGCGTAACGCACGACCGCATCTCGCACGCGCACGACTTTGCCGATCGCTTCCGATGCGACGGTGGTGAACGGCGCTTCAAGTTCGGCTTCGATCGCCGATTCGACGGCGTCGTCGAGCTTTTCGCCCTCGGCCGAGAAGAATTTGATGCCGTTGTCGTGATGCGGATTGTGCGAGGCACTGATCACGATGCCGGCGCTCGCACGCAGCGAGCGCGTAAGGTACGCCACCGCGGGCGTCGGCGTCGGCCCGAGCAGGCTTACTCCGGCACCCGCAGCAACCAGGCCGGCTTCGAGCGCCGATTCGAACATGTAACCGGAAACCCGCGTGTCCTTGCCGATCACCACGTTCACCGGACCGCCACGCGCAGCCAGCACGCTGCCGACAGCGCGCCCAAGCTTGAGCATGAATTCCGCCGTGATCGGCCACTCACCAACGCGACCGCGGATACCGTCAGTGCCAAAGTAGCGCTTTGCGCTCACGGGAATCGGGAATGGAGAATGGGGAATGGAAAGAGCGCATTCGCGCGCGGTGGTCGCGCACGCAAGTTGCCGCAAGGGGAAATCCAGCGCTTCTCCGATTCCCGATTCCCGAGTCCCGATTCCCTACGCTTCACTCAATCGCCCATCTGTTTCTGGCGATGTTCCCAGCGTTCCTGGGCGTCGAGACTCAGGGTCGCGATCGGGCGCGCTTCGAGGCGATCAATGCCGATTTCCTCGTCGGTTTCTTCGCAGA
>JBDSFA010000214.1:0-9440 GCA_039919785.1 Dokdonella sp.
ATGCAGCACGCCTGATGGGCGAGGGGGGCGTCGCGATGGTCAAGCTCGAAGGCGCGGACTGGGCCTGTGAAGTGATTGATGCATTGACCCGGCGCGATGTGCCCGTATGCGCGCATCTGGGTCTGACCCCGCAATCGGTCCATCGGCTGGGCGGTTACCGTGTCCAGGGCAAGAGCGAGGCGGCTGCGGAACGCCTGAAGTTGGACGCGCTCTCAGTGCAGGATGCGGGTGCGGATTTGCTCGTGCTCGAATGCGTACCGGCTGCGCTCGCTGCAGAAATCACCAAGGCATTGCGCATTCCGACGATCGGGATCGGTGCCGGGGTGGACTGCGATGGTCAGATCCTCGTCGTGCAGGATCTGCTGGGTATCACGTCTGGCAAACGCCCGCGCTTCAGCAAGGATTTCCTTGCCGGCACGAATTCCGTGGTTGCGGCGATCGCCGCTTACGCCGCTGCCGTACGCAGTGGCGAGTTCCCCTCCTCCGAACACAGCTATTGAGTGCGTCCATGCAGATCGTCAAGAAAGCCTCCGACCTGCATGCGCTGGTCGCCTGCTTCGCGCGCGAGGGCCGGCGTATCGGTTTTGTGCCGACGATGGGCAATTTGCATGCAGGCCATCATTCGTTGATTGGGCTCGCACGCGAGAGAGCCGACGTCGTCATCGCCAGCGTGTTCGTAAACCCGACACAGTTCGGTCCGAACGAGGATTTCACCCGCTATCCGCGCACGCCCGAAGCGGATGCCGAGGGTCTCGCAGCGCACGGCTGTGACGTGTTGTTCCTGCCGTCAGTGGAGGATATCTATCCGGACGGCGCCGAATGCACAGTGCGGGTCCGTGTGCCGGAACTCGGCGACATACTCGAAGGAGCGATCAGACCCGGGCATTTCGACGGTGTCGCGACCGTGGTCGCAAAACTCTTCAACATGACGCGCCCAGACGTTGCGGTGTTTGGACAGAAGGACTACCAGCAACTGCTGGTGATCCGGCGCATGTCGCGGGATCTCGGCTATCCGATCGAAATCGTCAGTGCCCCTATCGTGCGCGAGGCGAATGGCCTGGCGATGAGTTCGCGCAATCAGTACCTGAGTGCAGAGCAACGCGCGCAGGCGGGAGTCATTCACGCTACCTTGCAATGGATGCGCGAACGTGTCCGTGATTCAATGCGCTCAGGTGATGCGACTGCGTTCGCAGACATCTCGGCGCAGGCAAATGCACAACTTGAGAAAGCGGGCTTGGTGCCGGATTACGCGATTGTGCGCGACGCGGGTAGTCTCGCCAAGCCGCTGGCCAATCAACGCAAGTCCATCGGGCTCATCGCAGCGCGGATGGGTAGCACGCGGTTGATCGACAATCTGTTGATTGAACCGTAGCTTTTTTGTCCGACCATGTGGTATTCTCCCGACTGTCTTGGGGATTCCGCAACGTTTGTTGCAGAATTTCTTGGGCAGCAGGGCGCATTTAGGTAATCGTCACTCCGATTGAGACCCTCGCAGCGGCAATCGCGCGAGGGTTTTTTTTGCCTGTAATTTGCCCGCGCGTCGATGAATCAAGTGCTGCTGCGGGTTCCTGATCGGAATCGCTCGCGCAGATCCGGCAGCGTACTGCCGTTGGCGCCGGCGGTTGTTGCGAAATTACAACGCTCACAGGAGAGTCGCCGCATCCGCTAGGCCTGGGCTGATTTTCGCGTCAGCTCTCCCAGCGCCCACGCAACGTGCTCACGCACCAGTGCAGAGGCATCGTTAACACGCGACACCAGAGCTGCTCTGACTTCCGCTGTCGCCGGCGCATTGCCGAGCGCCACGGCAATATTGCGCGACCAGCCTTCATAGCCCGTTCGCCGAATCGCCATGCCTTGGGTGCGATCGAGAAATTCCTGCTCGGTCCATGCAAACAGTTCAGCGAGGCTTGCCCGATCGAGGCCATGACGAGGCGCGAAGTCCGCCTCCGGCGTGCTTTGCGCGAACTTGTTCCAGGGACAGACGAGCTGGCAATCGTCGCAGCCGAACACGCGGTTGCCGATCAGCGGCCGCAAATCCTCCGGAATCGAGCCACGCAGTTCGATTGTCAGATACGAAATGCAGCGACGTGCGTCCAGCTGATAGGGCGCCACGATTGCCTGCGTCGGGCAGATCTCGATGCAGCGCGTGCATGTCCCGCAATGCGGTGTTTCCGGTGCATCGATGGGTAGCGGCAAGTCGGTGTAGATCTCGCCAAGAAAAAACCATGAGCCCGCGTTGCGACTCAACAGCAAGGTGTGCTTGCCGATCCAGCCCAATCCGGAGTTGCGCGCGAGTGCTTTCTCCAGCACCGGCGCCGAGTCGGTGAACACGCGGTGGCCGAATGGGCCGGTTACTTCGCCAATGCGCTCGGTGAGTTTCTGCAGCCGTCCGCGCAGGATCTTGTGATAGTCGCGACCGAGCGCGTAGCGCGACACGTAAGCGCGTTCGCCATCGGCGATCACGTCCCACGCTGTTGCCAGTTCCGGCGGCGCGTAGTCCATGCGCGCAGAAATTACGCGCACGGTGCCGGGATGCAGGTCTGCTGGTCGGCTACGCCTCGTTCCGTGGCGTGCCATGTAGTCCATCTCGCCATGAAAGCCCGCATCGAGCCAGTTCAGCAAATGCGCCTCGTCGTCGCCCAGCTCGACGCCGCATATGCCGACATGCTGGAAGCCGAGCTCGGCGCCCCAGCGACGGATATCGGCGACGAGCGTCCGAGGGTCAATGCTGCTGTCGATGGGGTCGGAGGCGTTGGACATACGAAGGAATGAATTTCAGACGGGCAGCATAGCGCGCGCGGCGCGCACCTATAATCGATGGATGCATGCGACCCATCGTAAGACAGCTCTCTACACCGCCAATCAGGTGCGTGGAATCGATCAGTATGCGATCGCGCACCTTCACATCACGGGATTCGAGCTCATGCAACGCGCGGCGGAGGCGGCTTTCGCATTGCTGCGCGAGCGCTGGCCGTTGGCACGTCATGTCGTCCTGCTGGCCGGTGCCGGCAACAATGGCGGCGATGCGTTCCTGCTCGGCACGCTGGCGCGGCAAGCCGGATTTGTTGTCGATGCTTTTGCGCTGACTGGCGAGTCAGGCGCAGAAGCGCTGCGCGCGCGCCTGACTTTTGTTGCGGCAGGCGGGCGCGTTGTCGATGCGGGTGAGCACACCGAAATCCCGGCAGCCGACGTTTGCATCGACGGTCTCTTCGGCACTGGCCTTAAACGGCCCGTGCACGGCATTGCGGCGCGACTTATTGAAAAGCTCAACGCATCGTCGCTGCCCGTGCTCGCGCTTGACCTGCCATCGGGCCTCGACGCGGACAGCGGCAGCCAGATGTGCGCCGCTGTGCGTGCGGATGCAACGATCAGCTTCGTTGCCTGGAAGCGCGGCCAGTTCACCGCAGATGGCAGCGATTGTTGCGGCGTGCGCACGCTCGCGACCCTGGACCTCCCGGAAAAAGCGTATGCGAATTTCGCCGCGGACGCGGAACTCCTCGATGACTCGATCGGCAATGTGCTGCTGCCGCGTCGTGGCAATGTCAACAAATCCAGTTTTGGCCACGTGCTTGCGATGGGCGGCGACACCGGCATGGGCGGAGCGATCCGCCTGAGCGGTGAAGCGGCATTGCGCTGCGGCGCGGGCCTGGTCAGTGTCGCAACCCGGTCTGCGAACGTGTTCGCGTTGAATGCGACGCGGCCGGAGTTGATGGCGCACGGCGTCGATGACTCCAGCGCACTTTTGCCCCTGCTCGAACGCGCGAGTGTCGTTGCGATCGGCCCTGGCATGGGACAAGGCGCTTGGGGACACGCGTTGTTCGAGGCGATGCTCGTCAGTGGCAAGGCGGGCGTGATCGATGCCGATGCGCTCAATCTGCTCGCGCAGTCTCCGCGCAGGCTGCATCCGGGCTGCGTGCTGACGCCGCATCCCGGTGAAGCGGCACGCCTGCTTGGCTGTGACATAGCGGCGATTCAGCGAGATCGCTTCGCCGCCGTGCGCGAGATTGCTCGCCGCCACGGGGCGACGGTTGTATTGAAAGGCGCTGGCAGCCTGATCGCTGATCCGGATGGCCGCGTGCACGTCTGTCCGTGGGGCAATCCGGGCATGGCATCGGGGGGGATGGGCGATCTCCTGACCGGCGTCATTGCCGCCTTGCTCGCGCAAGGTCTGTCGGCTGGCGATGCGGCGCGCCTTGGTGTCGCTCTGCACGCACGCGCGGGAGATTGCGCCGCAGGCGCCGCGCCGCGTGGCTTGATCGCGAGCGATTTGCTGCCGCCGCTACATAAACTCGTCAATCGGTTCGCGCCATGAATCGCGGTGCTCCGGGCACGGAGCGATTCGTGCGCGCCAGCATCGATGAAGCGCAGCTAGGTGCGCTCGCCTCGCGTCTCGCGCCCGCGGCGCGCGAGGGTGGCCTGATCCATCTCGCGGGCGACCTTGGTGTCGGCAAGACCACATTCGCGCGCGCTTTGCTGCAGGCGCTAGGCGTTGGCGAACGTATCAAGAGTCCTACTTACAGCCTGATCGAGTCGTATCGCGTCGGTGACCTCGATATCCACCACCTCGACCTCTATCGCATTGCCGATGTCGGCGAATTGGAATGGCTGGGCCTGGGTGATTTGTGGGGCACCGGAGCACTCGTCCTGATTGAATGGCCCGAGCGGGGAAATGGGCATTTGCCGCCTCCCGACCTGGCAATCGAGCTGCAACATGCGGGAAACGAACGCACTTTGACGGCGCGGGCCCGCAGCGAAAGGGGTAGGGAATTGCTCTCGCTTTGGCAGGTCGCCAGCGAGTCCAGCGGAGCCCGCGCGATTGGACAACTTGGAGCAATCTTCTGAATGTCGAATCACGAAGTTAGCGCAGCTCTTGGATTTTCAAGGGAAAAAGCTTGCTTTCTACGCGTGTTTTCGAGTTGAATACGCGTTATGTGGGGAATCCGCCAGCAAGCAGGGTCGATTGCGTGTGCCGTGGCGCTGTTGCTGGCCGCGGGGCCGGCGCGCGCAGCCCAGATCAAGACCTTGCGCATCTGGGCCGGGTCCGAGTACACGCGTGCCGTGTTTGACGTCTCCGGGCCGGTTGATTACAAGCTATTCGAGCTCAGCAAGCCAAGTCGCATTGTGCTTGATCTGCGTGGCAGCGAACTGGGTTCCGAATTCAGCGCCCCGGCTGCAAAGGGCTTGCTGAAGAGCCTGCGCGCGGGCAAGCAAGGCAAAAATGATGCCCGCGTCGTCTTCGATCTGGCCGACGGTGTTCACCCCAAGAGTTTCCTGTTGCCGCCTGCCGACAAGTTTGGCTATCGCCTTGTGCTCGATTTGTACCCGGCGGACGCCAAGACAACGCCGGTCAAGAGTGCGGCGGCGGTATCGAGTGGCAAGGGACGCAATGTCGTTGTCGCGATCGACGCGGGTCACGGCGGCGACGATCCGGGTGCAACCGGTGCCAGCGGCACGCACGAAAAAGAAGTTACCCTCGCCGTCGCGCGCGAGCTGAAGAAACTGGTCGACCGCACGCCGGGCATGACCGCGATGCTGACCCGCGATGCCGACTATTTCATTCCGCTCGAAAAGCGTTACAGCAAGGCGCGCGAAGCGAAGGCGGACCTGTTCATCTCGATCCACGCCGATGCGTTTACCAGCAGCGATGCGCGCGGCTCTTCGGTATGGGTGCTGTCGCCGCGCGGCGCGACCAACGAGGCATCGCGCTGGCTTGCTGATCGCGAAAACCGTGCCGACCTGGTCGGCGGCATTTCGCTCGACGACAAGGACGATACGCTGGCAAAGGTCCTGCTCGACCTGTCGCAGGGCGCGACCATGGGTGCGAGTAATTCCGTTGCGGAGCAGGTGCTTGGCGCACTGCGCAAGCTGGGGCCGACGCATCGCAATTACGTCGAGCGCGCAAATTTCGTCGTGCTGCGCTCGCCAGACGTGCCTTCGATTCTGGTCGAGACCGCGTTCATCACCAATACGGCCGAGGAAGCGCGCCTCAAAAGTCCCGAACATCGCGAGAAGCTTGCGATGGCGATACTCGATGGTGTTAACGGTTACTTCCGCGCATCGCCACCGCCCGGTAGCCTGTTTGCCTTGGGCAACATGCTCCAGCGTGCTTCCAAGGCATCACGCTATACCGTAGGTCGTGGCGACACGCTGAGTGCGATTGCCGAAAGCCACGGAGTCACGACCGCGCAGTTGCGTGCCGTCAACGAACTTGCCGACGAAAGAGTTCGCGCGGGCGAAGTGCTTCAGATTCCGTCGGGTTGAGAAATCGGCCTCGCCGGAGGGTTTTCTTGCGTTCGGCTATGATGCGAACCCGGTTTTCGGTTCCGTCATGGCGCGCATCCGTTCACTCCCTACCGAACTGATCAACCAGATTGCCGCCGGCGAGGTCATCGAACGGCCGGCGTCGGTGGTCAAGGAACTGGTTGAGAATAGCCTCGACGCGGGCGCCACGCGCATCGAGATCGACATCGAGCAAGGCGGTGCCCGCCTGATCCGTATTCGCGACGACGGTAGTGGCATCGATGCCGACGATCTGCCGCTGGCGATTTCCGCGCACGCGACAAGCAAGATCGCCTCATTCGACGACCTTGAACGTGTGGGCACGTTGGGCTTCCGCGGCGAAGCCCTGCCGTCGATTGCCTCGGTATCGCGCTTCGCACTGACCTCGCGTCGTGTCGGAAGCGAAGCTGCCTGGCGCATCGAAGTCGACGGCGGCAAGCCGCGCACGCAGAACCCGGCACAGCATTCGGTCGGCACCAATGTTGAAGTCCGCGATCTGTTCTACAACTTGCCGGCACGGCGCAAATTCCTGCGCGCCGAGCGCACCGAGTTTGGACACATCGACGAACTCGTGAAGTCGATCGCGCTCGCGCAAACGCAGACCGAATTCCGGCTCAGCCACAACGGCAAGCCGGTACGCCTGCTCAAGGCCGCGGCTGATGACGGCGAAGGCGCACGCCGCGTCACGGATGTGCTCGGCGAAGAATTCCTCGGCCATAGCCTGCGTGTCGAACACGCAGCAGCCGGCCTGCGCTTGCATGGCTGGGTCGGGTTGCCGACTGCGTCGAGGTCACAGGCTGATCAACAATATTTTCACGTCAACGGCCGGCTGGTACGCGATCGCCTGGTTGCACACGCGGTGCGTCAGGCGTACGCAGATGTGCTTTATCACGGCCGCCATTCGGCGTTCGTACTGTTCCTTGAACTCGATCCTGTCCTGGTTGATGTCAATGTCCATCCGGCCAAGCACGAGGTGCGTTTTCGCGAAGGGCGGCTGGTACACGATTTTCTGTATCGCACGCTCAACGATGCACTCAGCGGCGCCCGAGCGGGTGCGCGCCAACACGACAACGCGGCCGCGGGCTCTGCGACGGCGGAATTCGCGAATCCCGCCTCGGCCGCGGCGCATGCATTTGCGGCACAACGGCAGTCCGGGCTCGGCCTTGGTGTACGCGAGCCGCTCGCCGATTACGCGGCATTGCTGGGTTCGGCGCGCCCCTTGCTCAGCGCGTTCCCAGGCACGAGTTTACGGCCGAGCGATGGCGGCGCGACCAGCGGAGAAAGTAGCGATATTCCACCGCTGGGTTTTGCGCTCGCCCAGCTGCACGGAATCTATGTGCTTGCGGAGAACGCGCACGGCCTCGTGCTGGTCGACATGCATGCGGCGCATGAGCGCATCACCTACGAGAAATTGAAAACCGCGCAGGACGGCGACGGAATCCGCGCGCAGATGCTGCTGGTGCCGTTGACGCTCGCCGTCAGCGAACGTGAAGCCGCCGTGGTCGAGGAGCAGGGCGAGCGCTTCTCTGCTCTGGGTTTCGATATCGTGCGCAGCGGTCCGCAAAGTGTGGCCGTGCGGCGAATTCCGGTCCTGCTCGATGGAGCCGATGTGGCGCAACTCGTGCGCGACGTAATTGCCGATCTCGCCGTGCATGGCCATTCGCGCCGTGTCGAGGAAAGTGCCAACGAACTTTTGAGTACGATGGCCTGTCATGGTTCGGTACGTGCGAACCGGCGCTTGAATCTTCTGGAAATGAACGCTTTGCTGCGTGAGATGGAAGTGACCGAGCGCTCCGGACAGTGCAATCATGGGCGCCCGACCTGGGTGCAACTGGCGATTCCGGAACTCGATCGCTTGTTTATGCGCGGGCGTTGATCGGCGTCCCGACAGGTCGTAGTCTCCAACTCCCTTTGAATCTGCAATTCCAACAGGAAATCCTTCCATGCTGAAAGTCATCGCCCTCGCTGCGGCCAGCTTCGCCGGAGTCCAGCTCATGTCCGCTACTGTCGAAACCAGCAAGCCCGCGGCCGACTACAACCAGCAAATCGAGACTTGGCGCGCGCAACGCGTCGAGCGCCTGAAAGCACCCGATGGCTGGCTGAGCCTGATCGGTTTGCATTGGCTCAAGGATGGCAAGAACCGCATTGGCAGCGCCAAGGACAACGACGTGGTGCTTGCGAAGGGTCCCGCACACCTTGGCGTGATTGCGCTCAAGAGCGGCAAGGCGAGCATTGAACTGGATGCCAAGGCCGAGGCGACGATCGACGACAAGAAGGTGGCGTCGGCCGAACTGCTCGACGATACGCACGAGAAGCCGACCACCGTCGCATTCGGCAGCGCGAGCTTCTACATGATCGACCGCAACGGCAAGAAAGGCCTGCGCGTGAAGGATACTGCCGCCGAAACGCGCACGCATTTCACTGCCATCGACTCGTTCGCGATCGATCCGTCCTGGCGCGTCGAGGCGAAGTGGGAGGCCTACGCGCCGACGCATTCGCTCAACATCCCGACCGTGCTCGGTACCGTCGACAAGATGGTTGTACCGGGTAAAGCCACGTTCACACGCGGCGGCAAGACCTACACCCTGCTGCCGGTACTCGAAGACAAGGATGCGAAAGAGGTCTGGTTCATCATCGCTGACCGTACGAGTGGCAAGGAAACCTACGGTGCCGCACGCTTCCTCTATGCAGACATGCCAAAAGACGGCAAGCTCGTGATCGACTTCAACAAGGCCTACAACCCGCCGTGTGCCTTCACACCGTATGCGACCTGCCCGCTGGCGCCGCCGGAAAACCGTCTGGACTTGGCAATCACAGCGGGCGAGAAGAAATACGTCGGCGGCGGCCATTGATACGCTAATCGCGCGGCATGCCCGGCTCAAGTGGCCATGCTGGATCGAAGGGCCGCCCGCAACGCGGCCCTTTGTCGCGGTTCAGGCGCAATGTGGATGATGGCGCCTCCCCGCCATACCGCATGCGATGAACTTTCGGCGCCATTGGGGTTCAGAGGCGGTCCGCGTTGGACCCATGTCGAGCCTCGGTTACACTACCGCGCTTTTTCGACCCGGCATCGATCCGGGCACGAAACCAGATTCGCACTCATTTCGGAGACACAGGCATGAAGTTTGGTTGGTCACTCGCCCTTGCGGCGCTGTTCGTGA
>JBDSFA010000403.1:0-9202 GCA_039919785.1 Dokdonella sp.
CTCGCGCTGCGCGGGCTTTGGGGCTCGGTGTTCAGTCGGCATGACTCGGCCCTCGGCCGTTCGCGCCTGCCGCGGCGCTTTCGTTCGCGTATCGCGGTCGCGGTCGATGTACCGGTGCCGGCCGCGCAAGCCGATGCAGCAATGCTCGAGCAGCGCGTGCGAGCGCTGCGCGGCGCGTGGGCTTGATGGATGAAGCTCATCGCCGAAGCCACCCTTGATACGAACCGTCCAATCCGGGCGCGATTTGCGTGCAATCCGTACGCGCGCTTTGATCCGAGCCTCGAAGCATGACTCGACTTTTATTGCTTAGCGTCTCCGCCGGGGCCGGTCACGTGCGCGCGGCCGAAGCCTTGCGCGGTGCTGCGCAAGCGTTCGATGTCGAAGCCGTTCATCTGGACGTGATGGACTACGTCCCTGCTGCATTTCGCAAGCTCTACACCGACGCTTACCTCAAGTTGGTCGAGCACTCGCCGGCAACCTGGGCGGTGCTTTACCGGATCATGGACAAAACCCCGCCGAATGCGCCGATGGCGCGCTTGCGCCGTGTCATGGAACGCCTCAACACGCACGCATTGCGCAAGGCAATCGCGGACTTCGCGCCGGACACAGTGATCTGCACGCACTTCCTGCCCGCGGAGCTGCTCATGCGTGAGCGTAGCCGCGCGCGACTGGCCTGTCCCGTTTACGTCGTGGTCACTGATTTCGATTTGCACGGCATGTGGGTGGTGCCGGACATGGCGGGCTATTTCGCCGCCAACGATGAAGTCGCGTATCGCATGCAGGCGCGCGGCATCCATGCGGCGAAGATCCACACGCACGGAATTCCGATCATGCCGGCGTTCGCGCTGGCACACGATCGCGCGGAATGCGCCGCGGAATTTGGATTCAATCCGAAGCGAAAGACGATCCTTTTGATGGGCGGGGGCGCCGGCCTCGGCGGACTCGACGACGTCGCCGAGCGCCTGCTTGCGCTGGATGGGGATTTCCAGCTCGTCGCGCTCGCTGGGCGCAATGCGAAGATGCTCGAAAATCTGCGTGCACTCGCAACGCGTTATCCCGACCGCATCATTGCCCAGGGCTACACCGATCGCGTCGAGCGCCTGATGACGGCGTGCGATCTCGTCATCACCAAACCCGGCGGACTCACCACATCGGAGTGCCTCGCACTCGGCCGGCCGATGATCGTGCATGCGCCGATTCCAGGTCAGGAGGAACGCAATTGCGATCACCTGCTCGAACAAGGAGCGGCCTTGAAGGCAATTGACGCGACAGCACTCGACTACCGCGTGCGTGAATTGTTCACGCAGCCGCAGCGGTTGGCGACACTGGCGGAGCGTGCGCGCGCACTGGGCAAACCGCAGGCAGCGCGCGACGTGCTGCGCGTGGTGCTGGGCAAATCCTGAGCACGCGACAAGACTCGTCGCATGCGTCCGTTCAATGCGCCAGCGCTATCAGCGCAATCACGGCAAGCCACGCCACCAGGATGCGCCGCAGCACGCGGCGCGCGTCGGTCAGGGCGGCCAGCGGATGGCTGACTTCGGTCGCATAACCATCGCCCGCAACAATGTCGGCGTCGACGCCCGCACGCGCAAGCACGCCGAGGAAGCCCAGATCGAGCGTGAAATAGCCCTTGCCATGCGCGGCATGGTAGCCACGCCAGGTCTT
Organism: Dokdonella sp.; assembly: GCA_039919785.1. Taxonomy (GTDB): domain Bacteria; phylum Pseudomonadota; class Gammaproteobacteria; order Xanthomonadales; family Rhodanobacteraceae; genus Dokdonella_A. The sequence continues at coordinate 1,666 of JBDSFA010000403.1, forward strand.
GATCACCGCGTCGAACTCGGACACCAGCGCCAACGTCAGTGCGATCAGGTGTGAAGGTGCCCAGTCGAGCACCAGCGCGACGCGTTCGGGCAACGCGCGCTGCTCCGGCTCGATCTCGGATGTGAAAGCGGTATTGCGCGCGATCAGTTGCACGATGCGATAGCCGAGCGCACCGGCAGGTCCCAGCACGACGAACCAGAACAGCACACCGAAGGTACGCGAGAGGGCCGAGGCAAACGTTGCTTCAACCAGCGACGCCGATTCCAGCGGCAGCGTTGCGATGACCGGATCGGGCCGCAACGCCTGCGCCGCCGCACTGCGCCGATCGCTGTCGGGCGCCTTGAGCACGCCGTCGATGTCCGCATCGAGATCACGCGGACCCCAGCAGTAGAACAGTACGACCACACCGAAAGCGAACGCCGGCAGACCGAACAACACATGATGCAGCGCGACCTGGATCAGGGCACAGATGGCAACCAGCACCAGCGGTACCAACAGCAGCGGATAGCGCGAGTGCACGGCTCCGTCGTGGCGGCGCGCGCCCTGCGCGAGCCACACCTTGAGCCAGGAAAAATCGCGCCAGCGCGCGAGATCAGGCCAGGCAGAGGCGCCGGCAATGACCAGCAGGACGGCAAGCAGGATCTTGGCCATGATGTGTTCGGGAAAGCATGCGCAGGGCGATGCCGCATTCTAGCGGAGCGTTGCGCTCAGGCGCGCGGTTTTTGCCAAGGCTCGCTGGAAAGGAAATCGGCAAGTTCCAGACCGGATTTCTCGCGCAGCCAGTGGGCGATCAATTCGTGTGACACCGACAGCCGTGGCGGCAGCACGATGCGACCGTCGGAGAGGCCACTGACCAACTCGTCGACGCCGAACCAGCGCGCATCGCTGAGTTCGCGACCAACGTTGATCGCCGGGTCGGTTGCCTCGGCGGTGAAGCCGAGCATGAGCGAAGACGGAAACGGCCACGGCTGCGATGAATGATAGGCGCAGGCGCCGACGCGAACGCCAGCCTCTTCGAACACCTCGCGACGCACGGCGTCCTCGAGCGATTCACCCGGCTCGATGAAGCCGGCCAGCGTTGACCAGCGGTTTTCCGACCACGATGCCTGACTGCCAAGCAGGCATTGGTCGCGCCAGCTGACGATCACGATCATCGCCGGATCGACGCGCGGGAAATGCTCGAGTGCACAGGCGGGATTCGTGCATTTTCCGCGGTGTCCGAGGGCGACGAGTTCGAGCGCGCTGCCACAGGCGCTGCAGTAGCGTGTGCGCGCCTGCCAGTGCGCGATGGCGCGTGCATACGCGAACACGCCGGCCTGGAACGGATGCAGGCTCACACCAGCGTGACGCAGATCGATGAACGCGCCACCAAGATCGTCGACGACACGTCTCGCAAGCTCGGCATCCGCACTCACCGAAAATAGCGGACCGACCTCGTCCTGGCCCAGATAGGTCAGCGATCCGTCGGCGGCGAGGCTGCGGTGTTCGGCATGATCCAGCCAGCGCAATGCGTTGGACGTCGCATTCGCCAAAGCGCGGCGCCCTGCTGGATGATATTCACCCAGCACGAGAAAACGCGCCCTGGTATCGGACCGTTGCGCGGTGGCCCACTCGATGTCATCGCGCAATTCGGCGTTGCGTTCGAGTTCGGTGCCGGAAAAAATGTTGACGCGTCCACTCACGAAAAGGAACCTGCGCGCATGCGCGCGACTGCCCTCATACGGTGAATGACGAACCGCAGCCGCAGGTCGTCTTCGCGTTGGGATTGCGTATCACGAACTGCGCGCCGGTCAGCGACTCGGAATAGTCAATCTCGGCACCGGCGAGATATTGCAGACTGAGCGGATCGACCAGCAGGGTCACGCCGCTGTTGTCGATCGCCAAGTCGTCCTCGGCGCGCGCTTCATCGAAGGTGAAGCCGTACTGGAAACCGGAGCAACCGCCGCCGCTGATGTAGACACGCAGCTTCAACGCCGGATTGCCTTCTTCGGCAATCAGTTCGCGCACCTTGCCGGCAGCGGCGTCGGTAAACAGCAGAGGTGCACTGTCGGCATCGAGATAGGTCGGCGTGATCGTGTCATTCATGGGTCAAGTCGTCTTGCCGCGGGTGCAATGGAGAGATCGGCCCGATCAGTCGCGTTTTCAAGCACCCACCGGCTCGGCATCGTCCGCCAGATCGGCGGCGACATCCGGTGCGGCCAGGCGGCGCGGAGCATCACTCTGGAACAGCATCTTGCCGTTGACCTGGGCGCCGGCCGCCATCTCCAGCACCTTGTAGTGCACGTTGCCGTCGATACGCGCGTTGTTGGCAAGTTCCAGACGCTCGCCGACAAACAGATCGCCGTGCACGGTGCCGTTGACGACCGCATTGGAGACGCGCACTTCGCCGTGGATACTGCCTTTCTCGCTCAGCGTCAGCAACGAATCGGCGCCCTCTGCCACGATCGAACCTTCGATGACGCCCTCTAGGTGCAGGCCGCCGCTGAAATGCAGGTCGCCACGGATCGTGGTGCCTTCCGCGATCAGGGTATTGATCGCCGCGGTCGCCTTCGCGCCACGCTTGTCACTGCCGAACATCGTCGCTCTCCTCGCCCTTGATGGCATCCTTCCAAGAAAATTCCTGCTCGACGCGCGCCCCCTCACCGTCGGCTCGAACGATCACGCGATTTGGCGCGAAACCATCCGGGAGCATGATGGTACCGCTCACCTGCTGGAAATACTTGAAGCCGTACTCGATTCCGGACTTGTCCTGGCCCTGAGCCAGCGCGCTCCAGTCGAGCGTGGTCAACTTGTCGCCCTGCACGCCTTCCACGCTCATCGTCAGGCGCCCGTTGATGTCCTGGCCGCGCTGGAAGTTCTGGGTCAAGGTGGCCGTCATGTTCCATGCCTTGGAATCCTTCACTGCGCGCAGCCGCAGCGCATGCACCGCCAGACCTTCGCGCTTGCTGCCGCCCACCAGACGACCGTAGAAGGCGAGATCGGCGCGCAGGCCGGCGACCTCCTCGTCGCGCTCGCGCAAGGTCTGCTGCACATCGACGAGCGCAGCCTTGGCGACCTGCTCGGAACGCTCCAGCACCGCAATGCGCGACTTCAATAGCTCGCTTTGCTTGTCGATCGCAGCGAGCTTGGAGGCACCATCGTGCTGCGAAGCGCGTGCGATGAAATAGGCGACCAAGGTACCGACGATGAGCAGCGATCCCAGCCAGACGAGGGCAAGCTGCAGCCACTTGCGGCGCTGCTGCGCCGGGTCGTACCGACGGATGACGAGGGAGGGAGTGAGACTGGCCATGGTTTGTCACGTAGCCGCGCGCGCGCGGAGAGGTCGACGCTTATAGTCGCGCACCGCGCGCCGGTCAAGACAAACGCGTCCCGCGCGACACCGCCGCTATACTCGGCAACCCCACAAGGATTCACGCATGCTCTGGCTGAAGGCGTTCCATGTGATCTTCGTGGTGACCTGGTTTGCGGGGCTTTTCTATCTGCCGCGGCTGTTCGTCTACCACGTCGAAGCGACCGAAACCGTGGTGCGCGAGCGCCTCAAAATCATGCAACGGCGCTTGCTCGGGATCACCCATATCGGCGGCGCCCTCGCCCTGCTGTTTGGCACGTTGACGCTGGGTGCTTACGCGCAGGCGGCTCCGGCGTACCTGCAACAAGGCTGGCTGCACGCAAAACTCGGCCTGGTTGTGCTGCTGATCGCCTATCACGTGATGCTGGTGCGACTCACGCGCGAATTCGCCCGCGACACGCTGCGCTATTCGAGCCGTTGGCTGCGCATTTTCAACGAGATTCCGGCCTTGCTGTTGATCGCGATCGTGTTACTCGTCGTTCTCAAGCCCTGAGCTGCCCGGTCGTTCGCGCGGCGGCGTATAGTTGGGCTCCGGGGGTGGCGAATGCTGGCGCACGATAGCGACGCGCAAGATTCGAATCGACAGCACGTGTTGCAAGCGCAATTGCCGCAACGGCTCTTGCGCCTGCGTCAACGCGGCGAGCGCCTCGGCCCGGCCTGCTGGGATATCAATGCTCTACACCTGCTGGCCGAAGATGCCGTGATGATGGCGGGTGCCTGTCGCACGCCCGAGAACAGCGATCTGGCTGCGTGCCTGGATGCCCTGCATGAGACCGTTGCAGAACTGTTGCATCCGCCGCGCTTGCCCGATCAGGCGGCCGCTGCACGCATAGCGAAACTGATCAATACGCTGGCGCAACAACAGCCGCCCGAAAGCCCCAACTCCGCCGCCCTCGAGGCGACGAGCATCATGATCCCCGGCGCAACCCACGAACTCGGGTTTCCGCTGCTGGTGATGACGCCCGAGCAGTACTGGACGCGTCGCGCCAACTCGCCTGCCCCAGCGTCGCACAACGCCGCTCCTGCGCGCACCATCGCAGAGCCGGAAACTCCCTCGTCGCCCAAACCACCAGCCAGCCTCGCGTCGATGCCAACGCATCCGCACCCGCGCGAAGGCATGCCGCGGCCGACGCCTGACGGGTCCGCTGTCACCGTGACTGCAGGTCGTACGCAGGAACAATTGCTGCGCCGCGTGTCGGAATGCCTCGCCATGGAGGACGCCGGGATTCGCGCGGGAGGTTTGCTGCTCTTCTCGCTGCAGGACGCCCAGACACGACGCGACCAGGCCGGTGCGGCACGTCACGACGCCCAGCTGGCCGAGGTCAGCGAGTTTCTGATCAACCATGTGGGACGCAACGATCTGGTTGCACGCGTCGGCGACGACAGCTTCCTGTTGTTCAACCCCGATTGCGATCCGGGACTGCTCGACGCCTATGCGTTCAACCTGCGCGACCGCGTCGCGCGCGAGCCCTTCGTCGACGATCCGCTTCAACGTTATTTTTTCGATGTCGGCGTGTGTCCGTTCGTGGCAGGAGCGAGCCAGGCCGACGCTATGCACGATGCGGCGCGTGGTGCGATCGACAACGCGCGTGCGGCGGGTCGACACGGCGTATCCGTCGTACGCAAGATCGAAGCTACCATCGATGCCGGCCTGATCGAACGCATTCGCGCCGCACTCAAAGGCGATGGTTTTCAGCTGTTGTTCCAGCCCATCGTCTCACTGCGTGGCGAAGAAGACGAGCAATTCCAGGTGCTTCTGCGCCTGCAAGGCGACGACCAGCGACTACACACCGCAGCCGAACTTATTCCGGCGGCCGAGCGCGCTGGCTTGATGGTCGCGGTCGATCGTTGGGTGCTCCAACGCTGCGTCCAGCTGCTGGGTCGGCGTGCGCATGACACACGTGCGCCGCGCCTGTTCGTCAGCCAGTCGCTCGACAGCGTGCGCGATCCGGCCAGTCCGGATTGGTTGCGCCAACTGCTCGCCAGAGACCCAATTGCGGCGGATACGCTGTGCGTGGAATTGTCTGCAAACGATGCGACGCGCGCGTTGACCGCCGTCAGCCGCTATGCCGTCGCGATAAAGAACGCCGGCGCCCGTCTCAGCCTGTCGGGTTTCGAAGCCGGCGTGCTCGGCGAACGTTTGTTGCAGGCGCTGCCGGCCGATTTCATCAAGGTTTCACCGCGTTACCTGCGTTTCGACGATGCGTTGATCTGCAGCGAGTTGCGCACACTGGTCGAGCGCCTGCAGGGCGACGGCAAACGCGTGATCGCTCCGCGTGTCGAGGATGCACGCGGTGCCGCAACCCTGTGGGCGGCGGGCGTCGACTTCATCCAGGGGAATTTCGTGCAGCAAGCGGGCGCCGAACTCGCGTTCGATTTCCAGGCCGCCATTCTCTAGCGAAAAACGAACGCAACGGAATCCGCGCGCGTCGGATCTTGCCGCTGAAAAAGCTGCCGCGTTCGCGCGGCGCTCAGCTGCCGATCTTGGTCTGCAGATAAGGCACTTCACCCAGACGCGCAATCAGGCCCAGTTGCGTTTCGAGCCAGTCGATGTGTTCCTCTTCCGACTCGAGAATGCGCTCGAACAATTCGCGGCTCACATAGTCGCCCAACTTCTCGCAATCGACAATTCCCGCCTTGAGATCGGGCACAGCCAATTGCTCGAGCTGCAAGTCGCAACTCAACGCTTCTTTCGGCGATTCTCCTATCAGCAACTTGCCGAGCGCCTGCAGGTTGGGCAGGCCGTCGAGGAACAGGATGCGCTCGATCAGGAGATCGGCGTGCTTCATCTCGTCGATCGATTCCTTGTACTCGTGTTCCGCCAGTTCCTTGTAGCCCCAGTTGCGATACATACGGGCATGCAGAAAGTACTGGTTGATCGCCGTGAGTTCGTTGTAGAGCGCCTTGTTGAGGTGCCCGATGATCGTGGGATGTCCCTTCATCGCAATGCTCCTGAATTAATGTGCGGACGCGTGCAGCGGCCTGTCAAAGATCGACTATAACGCGCACATGATGGAAGGGGATGAAACGAAAATCGCCCGCATTCACCCGTACACAAACACGCGGTGCCACTCAGGCGGCGACGGCCATCAACGAAAGGCCGAGCAAGCGCGGCTTCACGGCAGCGTCGAGGATTTCGCGGGCCAGATCCTCACAACTGCCGCAACAGTCGCCACAGCCGGTGCGCGCGCGCAATTCCGGGAACGAATGGACGCCCGCCGAGGCAGCCTCGCGAATCGAATGATCGGTGATGGCGTTGCAGATGCAGACGTACATGACGGAATTCCGAGAGCGGATGCCGCCATTCAAATGCAAATGCGAATGATTGTCAACAACTAAACTTCAACCAGCACCTGTTCAGGTGGCGGCGGCCAATTCGACCTGCCACTGCTGCTCGCGCAGCGACACGCTGCAACTGCCCTCGGCCAGGATCACCAGGTGGCGCAGCGCTTGTTCGTAGACGCGGCGCTTGAAGTTCACCACATGCGCTGCCGGGTACCAGAAATCGACCCAGCGCCAGTGGTCGAACTCGGGATGTTCATTGGCGTCGAGCCGGAACGCGGTTTCCTCGCCCACCATGCGCAACAGGAACCAGACCTGTTTCTGGCCGATGCAGACTGGCCGTTCATGCCGCCGCACGAGGCGCGGCGGCAGGCGGTAGCGCAGCCAGCCGGGCGTCGCACCCAGCACCTCGACATGCTGCGGGCACAAGCCTGTTTCCTCTTCCAGCTCGCGAAACATCGCCTCGATAGGCGTTTCGTCGCTGCGCATGCCTCCCTGCGGAAACTGCCAGCCGTCGCGGCCAATGCGCCGCGCCCAGAATACATGCCCGTTTGCATTGAGCAGGATGATGCCGACATTGGGTCGGTAGCCATCGGGATCGATCACAGCGAATGGCCTGTAACAACTTGATGCGCCTGATTCTTCCACACGCCCTGCGCCTGCGGCAAGACAACCTGTCGACAATCGGCGTTTGCGTGCTTGACACCCTGAGCGATGGCACTAGAATCGCTCGCCCCTCGCGCGTCTTCGCAAGCAGACGCTGCGCACGATTCAAGGCTATGTAGCTCAGCTGGTTAGAGCACAGCACTCATAATGCTGGGGTCGGTGGTTCGAGTCCACCCATAGCCACCAACCAATGCACCGTGTTTTCTTCCAGTGCATCAGTCGCTTAGCAATCCCAACCAC
>JBDSFA010000395.1:0-4653 GCA_039919785.1 Dokdonella sp.
TTGCGCCGGTGCTGGCGCGCCACGGCCTTGCGGACCGCGCTTATCTGCTCGTCGTCGCCACTCAGGAGCCGCGCAAGAATCTGGTGCGGCTTGCACGCGCCTACGCAGCGCTCCCTATCGCCCTGCGTGCGCGTCACCCGCTGGTGATTGTGGGCGCACGCGGCTGGCTCAATGCAGAACTCGAAGCAGCGCTCGCTCCTCTCGAAGCGCACGGCGAGGCGCGTCGGCTCGGGTATGTTGCCGAGGACGACTTGCCCCTGATCTATGCAGGCGCGCATGCGTTCGCGTTTCCTTCGCTGTACGAGGGCTTCGGCCTGCCGGTGCTGGAAGCCATTGCGAGCGGCGTACCGACCCTGACCTCGAATGTCTCTTCGTTGCCGGAGATCGCACGCGATGCAGTTGGCGCGATCACGCTGAACGTCGATCCGTTCGACGAGACGGCATTGCGTGGCGGGCTCGAGCGTGTGCTGCAAGACTCTGCGTGGCGCGACCAAGCGAGTCCGCGCGGCATTGCGCGCGCGCGCGCGTTCAGTTGGTCGCGTTGTGTCGAACAAACTGTTTCCGTCTATCGCGAGGTGCTTGCACATGCGTAGTCGAAAATCAGTGGGACGTGTACGCATTGAATTGCGCGCGCAAATCGCTATAGGCTGCGATTCATTTCGCGGGAGCATGCAATGACGGATCGTCCCATCGCTTTCGCCTTGTGTCTGGTCACTGCACTCGCGGGCTTGCTCGTCGCAAGCCTGGTGCAGGCGCAGGCGTTGCAGCCCCAGCCGCCGCCGGCAGCGGCGAGCGAATCGGCGAGCGCGGCAGCGGCACCGGTTTCCGCCGCGGCAGAAGGCATTTACGCGGCGACGCGTCCGAGCCTTTTGCAGATCCGCACGCTGGTGGAAGCTGCCGGACGTCAGTCCTCGATCGGTTCCGGCTTTCTCGTCAGTGCGGACGGCCTTGCGATCACCAACTATCACGTCGTCTCGCAATACGCATTGGAGCCCAAAACCTATCGTCTCGAATTCGCTCGACCCGATGGCACGCAGGGCGCGCTGACCTTGCTCGCGATCGATATCGCGAACGACGTCGCGGTGGTCAAGCTCGAGGGCGAGGATCTTCCGCATCTGGAATTCGACCCGGCTGCGGTCGCCGGTGATTTGCCCCGGGGTGAGCGTGTCTACGCGATGGGCAATCCGCTCGATCTGGGCTTCACCATCGTCGAAGGCACCTACAACGGTCTGGTCGAACGCAGCTACAACGAGCGCGTGCATTTCACCGGCGCAATCAATCCGGGAATGAGTGGCGGTCCTGCGGTCACCGGCGGCGATAAGGTCGTCGGCATCAATGTGGCCAAGCGCCTTGATGGCGAACTCGTCAGCTTCCTCGTGCCGGCGCGCCACGCGGCGGCGCTGCTCGCGCGTGCGCGCAAGGACGCGCCGCTCGACCTCGCAAAGGCGCGCGACGAGATCGACCGGCAGTTGCTCGCATGGCAGACCGGTTTCTACCAGGCGCTCGACGAGAAAGGATTTCGCGCAACAAAATTCGGCCCGTACCAAGCGCCGGAGAGCGCATCGTCGTGGTTCAATTGCTGGGCGCGCACGAATGCAGAGCAGACACCGAAACCGCGCGCGCAGATGGACAGTTCCAGTTGCAATTCGCAAAGCTCGCTGTTTATCGCCGAGGACATCGACAGCGGTCGCGCCGAGCTCACCCATGCTTATGTGCGTAGCACAGACCTCAATGCTTTCCAGTTTGCTGCGTTTGTGTCGCAGTACTACGGTTCAGCTTCGATGGCGCGCTCGTGGTCGCGCAAACGTCAGACCGAGCCCGCCTGTCACGAGGATTTCATTGCGCCGGCCGATACGGCGACCGCGCCAATGCTGCGCGCTGTCTGGTGTGCACGGGCCTACCGCGATTTCGCCGGTTTGTACGATGTCTCAGTGACCATGGTCACCCAGGATCGCGACAAGGAAGCACTGGTGTCGCGACTGGCGATGCAAGGCGTCAGCTACGACAACGCACTCGCGCTGGCGAAGCGATTCATGGGAGCCGTCACATGGACGAAGTAATGTGGGTCGAAGTGCTGTCGCGCCAGCATGAGGTGATCCTGCGTCAGCGCATCGCCAATCACGATGTCATTACGATCGGTCGCGCCTACGACAACCATATCGTGCTCGACGATGCGCATGTCGCTGCGCATCACCTGCGTCTGATTGAGGGCGCAGATGGTCGCTGGACCGCCGAGGATCTGGGCAGCATCAATGGCCTCTTCCTCGATGGCGATCGCAAGCGACGTGAACAGATCGTGCTCGACGGCGGCACCACCGTGCATATCGGCAACACCTTCCTGCGCCTGCGCGCGGCGACGCATGACGTGCCTGCCGAACTGCCGCTCGCGCGCAGCGTGCCGCGCTGGCCGATTGCTCTGGTCTGCATCGCACTGGTGTTCGCGCTTGCATTGCTCGACTTGTGGCGCGCCGAGACCGCCGAGCCGAAACTGATCCGCTACCTCACGCCGGTTCTTGTGCTGGCGGCGGTGATCGCTGTGTGGACCTTCGTGTGGAGCGGGCTGTCGCGAATTCTCAGCGGTCATGCGCGTTTCGGCACGCATCTGATGATCATGGGCGTCGGCCTGCTCCTGTACAGCGCCTATGACGAATTCAGCGAGCTTGGTTCGTTCGCACTGTCGTGGACCGCGCTCGAGCGCTATGTGTACGTCGGTGCGTGGCTTGCGTTCGGCGCGGTCTGCTTCGCGCATCTGCGTGCACTCGGCCCATCGCACCTCCCGATCAAGGCGGTGGCGGTACTCGCGCTGTCGGCACTGGGCATCACCGTGCAAACCCTGAAGCTCTCCGAATGGCGTGCGAACTACGGTCAGGCATCGACCTTGCAGCGACTCGAACCGCCGTCGATGCGCATCGCCAACGCGCAGTCGCAAGCGGCGTTCTTCACCCATATCGCCGATCTCAAGGTCACGCTGGACAAGGCGCGCAATGAGGAGCCCGGCGGCGATGGCACCACTGATGGCAGCGACGACTGATCAGCGCGCGGATTTTTCCGATGCGCCGGTGGGAGCCGCCTTGGATGCCTCAAGCGGGCGCGCTGCGTCGAAACCCAGCACCATGATCGTATCGGGATGGAATGCGGACGCTTTCGGCGCCGGTGCGAAGAGTTCGCGCCACCATTGCGCGATCGCGGACGGCTTTGCTCGCGCCTGCGCCAGCGGTTTGCCGAAGTCGATCCCACCGACCGCATCGCGCCCCGTTGTCGGTGATGCGGCGTAGACCCGCACCTGCGCGATCTTGCCGCCGGCTGTCGCCGGAACCGGAAGACGGAAACGCACATCGTTGGCGTGATAGTCCGACGACGCCAGCTTGGCACCCTTTGCATCGAGCCAGTCGACGCTGACATTGCCTTCGAATCGCGACACACCCAGATCGACCAGCACGCCGGGGCTCCAGCGCGCGCCATCGAGCACGACCCTCGCCGCATCGCGCGGCCGCTCCAGCACGACGGCCGGATCGCCTAGCAGGTTGTACATCTCGACCAGGGTACGGTCCTGTGATGACTTCTTCGCGCGCACGATCGCCTCGCCGATGGTGGCGCCGGGTTCGAGCAGTTCATGCACCACGGCTTTGCTGTAGGCGGGCGACGGCGAATTGCGCCACGACGCCGCGAACACGGCGATTGCGCCCTTGCCCGGCTCACGCAGGAAGCGCTCGCCGATCGAGTCCTCGGTCGGATTGTCGAAGGGCGCCGAGTAGCAGGTCATCGACAACACCATCGGCAGGCGCGCGTTGTTTTTCAACTTGGACACGTCTTCGAGGGTGAACAGGTCGGCGTTCTTGTGCAGATCAGGCGGGCCGGTGCGCCAGATGTAGCGACCACCGTGACCGATGAAGTGCACCAGCAGCCGGCCTTCGTCGATGCCGTCATGGATCGCTGTCTGATGAGCGGCGTTGTCCGACTCCAGCGGACTGGCGTACACCTTGTCGGCGAGGAAACCATCCTTGCCGAGCGTGCTCGCGATCTCGTCCGAGGCTTGCTTGAACGACTCGATCTCGTCGGTAATGAACATCACGTCGCGTCGCCATGCGCCCAGTTGCGGCGTGGACACGTAAGCGATGGTCTTGTCGACAATCGCCTTCACCTCGGCCGGCTCGACGACCGGAAAACGGCCGACGGCGACGACCGGATGCCAGTCGTCACCCATTGCGCCATACCAGTTGTCGCTCGCGGACTGGCCTTCTGGCGACGGGTATTGCCAGGTCGGGATCAGGTTGCGATCGGCGAGCTTGCCCGGCTTTTCCTTGTATTGTGAACCGGGCACCGAACCGAAATGGCCTGGGAAAAGCAGCTCCTGGTCGGTCCATTTCGCGTAGTTCAAGTCGTTGTAGGTATCGTGGCGGATGTCGAAACTTGCATCGCCGACCAGCAGCAGGAAACGTGGCTTGCGCGTCCATTGGCGCTGCGCGGTCTCGACCAGGTTGCGGATCGCCTGCGGATGCGTGATGCCATGATTGAACTGGTCGTACACCGCGTTGACATCGAACACGGCGACTTTCAACCCGCGCCGCTCATGGAAGGCGGCGAGTGGGCGAATCGCATCGATCAATTTTGGATGCGCGACGATCAGGTAGTCGTATCCGCTCGTCGCATCGC
>JBDSFA010000417.1:0-5151 GCA_039919785.1 Dokdonella sp.
GCCGTGATGGGTGAGCACCGCGCCGAACACAATCGGCGTTGGCGTGATATCCACACGATCGCGCAGAGCGCGCATCCGCGGCAGCTGCAGGTAGGCGAATGGCGAGATGAAATCGAAATACCAGATGGCTTTCATGCCGTTACACCGATTGGGATGCTCTCATGGGGCCACGGGCGCGCCGCGCTGCGCAGCGTACTCGCGCGAATTCACGCGGTCGCGTTCGTATGGCGGGCGGTTCGCGGGAGGCCGGCTGCATCGAGTAGATCCTGCACTCGACGTCCGTGGACATGGTGAATCGATCGAGGTCGAATACGTTATACCTCGTGCCATTATGCTGCATGCAACACAGCATGCGGCGTACCCGCCAAAACTGTAATGCGGACCAAGCTCGCGACGGCGGTAGAATGCACGGTCGCTGCTGGCGAGCCGCGCGATCGCGTCCGCCCACTCAATGCAGGGTCTTGAACGTTTCCGGATCGAACGCGTCAACGGCTATCACTTCGTCACGCGCATCGCGTGCTTCGTTGAGCAGGTCGTATTCAGCGCCGGTGATCACGCCGGCGGCGACGCCGAGGTCGTCGAGCAGATAGCCCGGTGCGCGGTCGAGCGTGCCGGCGCGGACCGCGTCGCGCAGTTTCGTTTCGATCGGAATGGCACGCACCGCCTTGTCGAGCGCGGCTTCGAGCGATCCGAGACCAGGTTCGTCGGCGGGAGGCACGAACACGTCGGCGGTCAGCGTGCGACGCGCTTCACGGTTTTCCAGAATATCGCGCGCGACTTCACTGCCAAGACGGTCTGAGGGTGGACGGAAGCGTGCGCCGAGCGGGAAAATCGCAAGCTTCAACAGTATCGCTGCCCAGCGCACCGGCAGATTGTCGAGCACGCCGAGCAGCGCTTCCTGGATGCGATACAGGCACAGTTCCGCTGACCAGCACGCGAGTGCGAAGTTCGGCCGCGTCTTCGGTTCGTCGTGGTAGCGCTTCAATACGCAGCTCGCAAGATAGAGATAGGCGAGTGCATCGGCGAGGCGGCCCGATAGTTTCTCGCGCCGCTTCAGCGAGCCGCCGAGCGTGCCCATCGCGGTGTCGGAAACGATCGTGAACGCGGCCGAGAAGCGCGACATATGCTGGTAGTAGCGCCGTGTGTCTTCGGCGCTCGGCACGCCCGCGAGACGCGAGCCGCTGAGCGCGAGCAGTTTGGTACGAATCACGCGCGTGGCGAACAGGTTCACGTGACCAAAGATTGCGCGATCGAACGCGGCGAGATCGTTCTTCGCGACCGCTTCGATCTCCTTCTGCACGAACGGATGGCAGCGGATTGCGCCCTGACCGTAGACGATCATCGAGCGCGTCAGGATGTTCGCGCCTTCTACCGTGATGCCGATCGGCACCGCGTCCCACGCACGCGCGAGCGCATTGCGCGGACCGCGCTGGATGGCCGAACCCGCACGAATATCCATCGCGTCGCTGATGACCTGCCGCATGCCGTCGGTAAGATACGCCTTGCAGATATTGCCGATCACTGCCGGCTTTTCGCCGGCATCGAGTGCGCCACACGTGAGGTTGCGCGTTGCCGTCATCAGGTAGGTGAGCCCGGCAATGCGTGCGAGCGGTTCCTCGATGCCTTCGAAGCGACCGATCGGCGTGTCGAACTGTTCGCGCACGGTTGCATACGCGCCGCAGATACGCGTTGCCAGTTGTGCGGCGCCGATCGACAACGCAGGCAGCGAAATCGAGCGACCCGCCGCGAGCGATTCCATCAGCATGCGCCAGCCATGACCGATCTGATCGCGCCCGCCGATCACGGCGTCATCGAGCGGCACAAACACATCCTTGCCGACGATCGGTCCGTTCTGGAACGGCACGCCCATCGGATCGTGGCGCTCACCGATCTCGACACCCGGTGTTGCGCGCGGAATCAAGGCGCACGTGATGCCGCGATCTTCCTTGTCGCCAATCAGGTTGTTCGGGTCCTTCAGACGAAAGGCCAGACCGATCAGGGTCGCGACCGGCGCAAGCGTGATGTAGCGCTTCTTCCAGTTCAGGCGCAGGCCGAGGATTTCTTCGCCATTGACGAGACGCTTTTCGACGATGCCTTCCGACTGCGTCGCTGCGGCATCGGAGCCCGCTTCGGGGCCCGTCAATGCAAAGCACGGAATCTCCTCGCCGCGCGCAAGGCGTGCAAGGTACTTCTGCTTCTGCGCGTCGGTGCCGTAGTGCAGTAGCAGTTCGCCGGGACCGAGCGAGTTGGGCACCATCACCGTCACTGCGGCGGTCACCGAGCGACTCGCGATGCGCGTGACCACGCGCGAATGCCCGAGCGCGGAGAAACCGAGACCACCGTGTTCCTTCGGGATGATCATGCCGAAGAAGCGTTTTTCCTTGATGAAGTCCCAGATCTCCGGCGGCAGATCGCGTAATTGGTAGATGTCCCAATCGCTGATGCGCCGGCACAATTCTTCGACCGGCCCATCAAGGAACGCCTGCTCCTCCTCGCTCAATGGCGGTGCCTGGAAGTCGAGCAACTTCTGCCACTGCGGCATACCGCCGAACAGGTCGCCATCCCACCAGACGGTGCCGGCTTCGAGCGCGATGCGTTCGGTATCGCCGAGTCGCGGCAGTACCTTTGCGAAGATCGGCATGATGAAGCGCGACACCACTGTCCGGCGCAATGGTGGAAGGCCGAAAATCGCGGCGAATACAATCAGGGCGATTGCGCAGCCTTCGAACAACACGGGCGATGCGATGCCGCTGACGCGCCAACCGATCAGCCAGATGCCCGCGGCCGCAATCCACGCGAGAAAGCCCAAGCCGCGAAACGCGAGCGCGAGAAAAACCACCAACGCGACAATGATCGTGTAGAGCATGGCGACTCCACCAGAGGGTTAGAGGTCGATTATGCGCTACGCGACTGAACGGACGACGCGATAGCGGAGCATGCCGCGAAGTTCACGGCGCTGGAGTGGATCGTGTCGTGGTGTGTGCCGGTCTCGTTGCGAGATGTGCCTTGGCGCTTTCATGAATCTCGCATGGACGCGCACGCAACCGCCATCGGATACGCTTGTCCACGGCGCGCCCAGCAGGGGCGTACACGTCTGTTCAACAGCGGCTTCGTGGTTTACCCGATTCGCCCACGCATTGAGAACGCAAGTAGTGGCCGACCCTGGCGGATTTCTCATCGGCAAACCGAGTGCACGCGGTCGCGCGATTGGACAGCACATGGCTTTCCGACGAGCGCCGCGCGCAGACCCGCGAATCTGCTGATGCGCAGACAACACATCGCCCGACTACGCGGATTTAACGTGAAGTTGCGGTTACAAACGTCGACAATGCAATGGACTCGCGCGTGCCGTCCGTTGTTTCATGGGCTTCGCGCCAAGGCAAAAGGCGCAGCAAGGCCAACGAGGACCGTCATGTACATCCAGATCCGCGCCATCGCATCCGCTGCACTGTTGATCGCGGGATCCGCGCACGCCAGCGTATTGACCTGGCCCGGCACCGGCGGATGCGCCGGCACCTTGCAGGCCTGCGTCGACGCTTCCGCAAGTGGCGACCAGATCGCGATCGCGACCAACACGCCGATCGATGAGAACCTCGATCTTGGCGCACACAGCATCAGCCTGCTGCCCGCTACCACCTTGGTCGCGACCTATCAGCCACGCTTCGCGCCTGGCCGTTCAATTCAAGCGATTGCGCCGGCGGGGGCGGGCGACGTCAGCGTGACGATCCAGGGCATCCGCTTCGTCGATGGGTTCATCTCGCTCGACTACAACGCATCCGGGACGGCGACGTATCTGCTGCGAGATTTGCAGCTGACACAAACCGCGTCAGCTCCGGTCTATCTGCACGTTGGCGCAAATGGCGGAACCGCGACGGTCACCGCTTACAACAACCGGGTGTCGGGTGATCCGCCGGCCTATGGCGGTTCGATCGAATTCGTCTCGCGCAACAGCACGTTGAACGGCTACGCTGCATTCAATCGCATTGCACACGGCAATGGCTTTCAGAAGAAGAGCGGTATCCTGGTCGATGCCGGCGTGGGTACGGCCAACGGGTATGTGCGCGTGTTCGGCAACGACATTCAGTTGCGCGATGCATCCTCTGCGGGCATTCAGTTCCTGCAACAACCCGGTGCGAGCGCCGGCACGCTCTACGCGCGCGCCTACTCGAATGCGGTCCATTGCCCGATTTTTTCGGGAGCTCGCGCAATCACGCTGCAAGCGTCCAGCGGCACCGTCGAAATGCAGATCCTCAACAACACGTTCGATCAGTGCGATGACGGCGTGTATGTCGCCGAAGCAATTCCCACACTATCGCCTGCATTCACCGGCCTGGTGTGGAACAACCTCATTGTCGCTGGCAACCGAGGCCTGGCTTTCACGGCACCGGCGGCAGTGAGCCTTGCCAACGACTACAACCTGATCAACGCGCCTTCGAATCAGGCGATGCTCGGCGCGCACACGATCACCACACCGGCGCTGCTCGATGCGGCGACGCGCCCGCGTCCCGGTGCGGGTTCGCCGGCGATTGACGCTGCCGATGGCAACACGCTCGCCAACGGCATCATCGACAATGGGCTGCCGATACTCGACGTCGACGGCATGCGCCGAGTTAATGGCGCACGCGCCGACATTGGCGCTTATGAAACCGGCAATCTAGGTTTCGTTCAGGCCGCTACCAGCGCCAATACCAGCGGAAATATCGTCACGCTCGATCCACACGGCCTGACCAATGCATCGCGCTTGTTTGCAACGCGACGCGCAACGGCGGGCTTGCCCAATTCATACGAGAACTTCGGTGTCTGGCGCAGTCTCGCGGGCTGGACGATCTACCACGAGGCCAGTGCCACAGCTGTCGTTGCGGGCAAGACATGGAACGTGTTCGTGCCGGGCAGTGGCACATTCACGCAGACCGCGACCGCCGCGAACAGCGGGCCCTGGGCCACGCAGATCGACAATTCATCGACGAATGGATTGGCCGACCGCATCCTGCTGGTGCGCCACAACTACACCGCCGACGGAATTTACGACAATCATCCGACCGCCGTGTATTGGGATGGCGTCGGCAGCGCGGGACGCTGGTATGTCGCCAACGCGGACCAGGCCGCCCTGACCACTGGACTCGGTTACAACGTGTACGTGCAGCCACCCAG
>JBDSFA010000042.1:0-14378 GCA_039919785.1 Dokdonella sp.
GTGCTCGCGTTCTCGATCGTGATCGCGAGGCGTGCCTGCGGATCGATCTGTATCGGTGAGTGTGGCTGTGCGCCATCCCAACGCGCGATGCCGCGCAGCAGGCCATCATGCGTGCAATCGGCGAACAGCAGCTTGAGCGAGCCACTGTCGCGCAGATGGATGGAAAGACGCCCATCGAACTTGATCGCGCTGGTGAACAGCGCGCTCGCCGCGACGGTCTGGCCGAGCAGATCGGCCAGCGGCTCGCTGTAGTTCCCGTTCTCCAGGATCTGCCGCCAGCTTTGGTCGAGGCGCGCGACGGCACCGCGAACGCCGGCGTTTTCGAGTTGGAAACGATGCAGGAAATCGTTGGGCATGGGCGGTTCTTGTTGCAGGCTCATTCGGGAATCATTTCCTTTGCCACAGTCGCGGCAGAATCCGCTTTGCGATGTCGGGGCGCCTATCGTAGAAAATCAGCAGTGCGGCATACAGCGGAGGAAACGCGTAACGCCCCCCGCCACGATTCGATAAGCACGAAGCACATGACGATGTAGGTTGCGATCAGTGTGACTTGCGCAACTTGCTGCATGATGCTGCTCAGTAGGATCGAGAGTTTCAAACGCGGTGCGGGGGGTGGCTCGACGATGGCACCCGCACCCGCTTGCGATGTCGTGGAACGCTTGGTCATGAAGTTCTCACGCTGCTTTGCGCGCACCCAGTGCAGCGAGCAGGTCGCCCGCTGCGCGCAGCCGCTCGGTAGCGCCGTCGAGCGGCATCTTGAACTTGAGTTTGTCCTGGCCGTCGAGCGAGTACACGCGCGGTTGCGACTGGATCAAGCGGATGACGGTCAATGGTTCGACCGCCGGTTGCGGTCGGAAGATCACGCGACCGCCATTGGCGCCGATGTCGAGCTTGCGGATGCCGAGCGCTGTCGCCGCGAGTTTCAACTGGGTCACTGCAAACAGGTTCTTGACCTGGTCAGGCAGCATGCCGAAGCGGTCGATCATCTCGACCTGCAATTCGCGTAGCTCTTCTTCGTTGCGCGCGCTGGCAATGCGCTTGTACAGGGTAAGACGCGCATTCACATCGGCGAGATAGTCGTCCGGAATCAGCGCCGGCAGATGCAGCTCGACTTCGGCTTCGTGTTCCTTGGTCAGGTCGA
The DNA here is from genome assembly GCA_039919785.1 of Dokdonella sp. Lineage (GTDB taxonomy): Bacteria > Pseudomonadota > Gammaproteobacteria > Xanthomonadales > Rhodanobacteraceae > Dokdonella_A. The sequence goes on from JBDSFA010000042.1 coordinate 1,142, forward strand.
AGTCCGGTACCTTGCCGCTCTTCAATGCGCGAACGGCGCGGTCGAGCATGTCGGTGTAGAGGGAGAAGCCCACTTCCTCGATCTGGCCACTCTGTTCTTCGCCGAGGAGTTCGCCGGCGCCGCGGATTTCCAGGTCGTGCGTCGCCAGCGTGAAGCCGGCGCCAAGCTCCTCCAGCGACGCCAGTGCTTCGAGGCGTTTCTCCGCGTCGGCGCTGATCGAGCGACCGTCGGGAATGATCAGGTACGCATACGCGCGGTGGTGCGAGCGGCCGACGCGACCGCGCAACTGGTGCAGCTGTGCGAGACCGAAGCGGTCGGCGCGATTGATGATGATCGTATTGGCGCTCGGAATATCGATGCCCGATTCAATGATCGTCGTCGCGACCAGCACGTTGAAACGCTGGCGGTAGAAGTCGAGCATGATCATCTCGAGTTCGCGATCCGGCATCTGGCCGTGCGCGAAGCGAATGCGTGCCTCGGGCATCAGTTCGCCGAGTTCGCGCGTGATCTTCTCGATCGTGTCGACTTCGTTGTGCACGAAGTAAACCTGACCGCCACGCGCCAGTTCGCGCTGCAGCGCTTCGCGGATCAAGGCTGGATCGTGGTGGCCGATGAAGGTCTTTACGGCGAGCCGGTGCGCCGGTGGCGTCGCGATGATCGACAGATCGCGCAAGCCGGCCATCGCCATATTCAGCGTGCGCGGGATCGGTGTTGCGGTCAGCGTCAGCAGGTCGACTTCGGCGCGCAGCTTTTTCAGCGCTTCTTTCTGGCGCACACCGAAGCGCTGTTCCTCGTCGATGATGACGAGGCCCAGATCCTTGAATTTCACATCCGCCTGCAGCAGCTTGTGCGTGCCGATCATCACGTCGATCTGGCCCTCGGCGAGTTTCTTAAGGGTTGAGGCTATTTCCTTGCCCGACTTGAAGCGCGACAGCACCTCGACGCGGATTGGCCAGTCCGCGTAACGATCGCTGAAGTTCTGGTAGTGCTGCTGCGCGAGCAGGGTTGTCGGCGCGAGCACGGCGACCTGCTTGCCCGCGGTCGCCGCCACGAACGCGGCGCGCAGGGCGACTTCGGTCTTGCCGAAACCGACATCGCCACAGACGACGCGATCCATCGGCTTGCGCGATGCAAGATCGTTGATGACGGCTTCGATCGCCGTTGCCTGGTCCGGTGTCTCCTCGAATGGGAACGAGGCCGCAAACTGCTCGGCCATCTCGCGATCAATGGGCATTGCGGTGCCTTGCCGCGCTTCGCGTTGCGCATAGATCGCGAGCAGCTCGGCGGCGACATCGCGGACTTTTTCCGCCGCCTTCTTCTTTGCGCGTTCCCAGGCGTCGCCACCGAGCGCATGCAGGGGCGCGAGTTCGGGCGCGGTGCCCGAGTAGCGTGCAACCAGCTGCAATTGCGCGACCGGCACGTAGAGCTTGTCGCCCTTGGCGTATTCGATCGAAAGAAATTCGGCATTCTGGCCGCCCACATCAAGCTTGAGCAGGCCTTGATAGCGACCGACGCCGTGGTCGACATGCACGATCGGCGAGCCAATCTGCAGCTCGGCGAGATCGCGCACGATGGCTTCTGGATCGCGCGAGGCGCGCTTGCGCCGACGCGTCTGCTGCGCGCGTTCGCCGAACAGTTCGCGCTCGGTCAGCACGGTCAACGCGGGCTTGGTGAGCGCGAAGCCCTGTTCGAGCGATGCGACCGTGATGCCGAAGGGATTGGTATCTGCCGCGAATTCCGCCCACGTCGTATACGTCTGCGGTCGCAGGCGCGCACTGGCGAGTTGTTCGATCAGTCCTTCGCGCCGGCCAGCGGAATCCGACGCGATCAGCACGCGACCCGGATACGCAGCGAGAAAATGACGCAATGCGTCGCCACTTTCGTCGCCCTTGCGATTGAGTGGCAGGCTCGGTGCAGGTTGCGTGCCGAGGTCGATTGCGTGTTCGTTTGTGTGCGCCAGGACGATGTCGACGCGCAACTCGTTGTTGAGCCGTTCGCGCAATTGCTGCGGCGGCAGGTAGAGCTCGCTTGGCGGCAGGATCGGCCGCTCGACATCGTGCGCGCGCTGCTCGTAGCGTTCGCTGGTCTGCGTCCAGAAACTATCCGCGGCTTCGAGCGCACCCGCAGCGATCACGAACAGTGCGTCCTTGGACAGATAATCGAACAGGGTTTCGGTGTTGTCGAAAAACATCGGCAGGTAGTATTCGATGCCCGCCGGCGTCATGCCTTCCTTGATGTCCTGGTACAAGGGGCAGCGGCGCGGATCGATCGGAAAGCGCTCGCGTAGCGCGTTGCGGAACGCCTTTGCCGATTCCTCGGTCAGCGGGAATTCGCGTGCTGGCAGCAGGCGTACCGAATCGACTTTGTGATCGGAACGCTGCGTTTCCGGATCGAAGGTGCGGATCGAATCGATTTCATCATCGAACAGTTCGATACGATACGGTTCCGGGCTGCCCATCGGAAAGATGTCGAGCAGGGCGCCGCGCACGGCAAAATCTCCCGGTTCGAGTACCTGCGGTACGTTGCGATAGCCTGACGATTCAAGCCTGCGGCGTTCGGTCGCGATATCGAATCTCTGCTTCAGCTCCAGCACGAGGCCGGAGCCAGTGACGTAGCTGCGTGGCGCCAGTCGCTGCATCAGGGTCGCGATGGGCACTACCAGCACGCCACGCTTCAGTGACGGCAGGCGATAGAGCGCCGCGATGCGTTGCGAAACGATATCCGGGTGCGGCGAAAACAGGTCGTAGGGCAGGGTTTCCCAATCGGGGAACTGCAGCACTTCAAGGTCGTTGCCGGCGAAAACCGAGAGTTCTCCCTCGAGCGCGTGCGCAGCATGTGTATCGTGCGCAACCGCGACCACCACACCCGCGTGCTTGCGCCCGGCTTCGGCCAATGCAAGCGCGAGCGCAGCGCCGTGGGGTGTCGACCAGTAGCGGCGCTGTTTGATCGAAGTGGGGAGGGAAACGGGAATGAGCATGGTATCTAGGCGATGGCAGGAGACGCGCCCCAATCACCCGAGTGCGCAACGGAGGCTCTCGTAAGTGGGTCGCGCATATTACAGGACTGCCCTGTGCGGGTCGTTCAAAAGATGCCCGCCGCGCAAATGCGCGTGGTGGGACAGGGTGATCCGGGGTGGATGCGATTCACGGCGAACCTTTTGCGTTGAACACAACGAGATCGAGGTCGTCGGGATTGGCGCTGTGCAAGGTCAGTTCGAGCGTCGCCGGGCCGTCGAGAGCGCAGTCTTCGCAGGCATAGACGCGGGAGACGCTGTCAGTGGCCTTCGGCTCCAACGGGCGTCCGTTAAGGGTCGCCTGGACCGTGTAACCCGTATCGAGCAGGAAGGCGGTATCGCTGACGACGAGGTGCTCCCCTGCGGTGAGAGGAACCGACACATGGCGTTCCTGTTCGGGGCCGGCAGCGGCGAGGTAGGCGGGGTAGCGCGGTTCAGGCGCGGGCTCCAGGGCAAGGCCGAACGGAATCGTGCGAACGCGTACCAGACCCAGCGGCCCGAGTCGCTCGAGCGGATCGACATCGAGTCGCGCAAACATAGCGCGCGAGAGGCCGAGCCAGTGAGAACGTTGCGGATCGCTGCCACCGAGTTGAACATTGGCGCGCCCGCACCTCAGGCGCATTTCAATCGCATAGTTCAGCAGCAGGTGGCTGGCGTAGCTGCCGTGGACTGATGGCGCGCGCTCGTTGCAGAGAAAGCGGCCACTTGCGGCCATCGCATAGGCAGGCATCAACAGGGTCGGTGTGGTCGGCGTCGCATCGTGTTTGATGTCGGTGAGTGGCCACCATCCGAACGGAAGTGCGCCGCGCGTCTGCAACCGCGCCGTGCCGACGTCGACGGCAACTCCGATGATCAGGGTGGCGACGATTACCACGCTGCGCGCAACGATGGCGAAAGAGGTTTCGCCGAGTCCCGCCAGACCGAGTGCGATCACGCCGCAGACGCCGACATGCAGCGGCGTTGCCATGTAGAACGGTGTGATGTCGCGCAGCGCGGATGTGAGGACCGCGACGATTATCGCGACGGCGAGGGCGGAAACGGGCAGCAATCGCTGTGCCGGAATGCGCACTCGCTGAGCGAAACCGAGCGCGGCGAGCAACCCACCGGCGCTGAATGCGAGTGCTGCAAGGATCACCCAGTGCCGGGTCCAGCCGAATACCGGCGTGAACCAGTAGAAGGCACCGTCGAGCACAATCGCACGCAATAACGGCCATGTATTGACCAGTGTGTGCATCGGGGCGAGCGCGGCGGTATAGCGACCTGCCGAGGCGACATCGGCGAATCCGTGCATCGCTTCCCAGGCCAGGAGCGGAATGATGGGCAGCACGATGATGAGCAGTGCGAGCGCTACATCACGCGCGCGCAACGATCCGCTACGCCACGTTCGAACGAGGACTGGAACACCCAGCCAGGTCAGAGCGATGCTGGAAGGATGTGCATGCAGCGCAAGAATGAAGGTGAACGCCATGCCCAGCAGGTAGCGTGTACGCGGTTGTCGCCACTGGCGGATTGCGCACAGCGCAAAGGACAGCACGAGCGGGGCGACCAGGCTGGGATGCGAAGGCAGCAGGAACTGGAAGGTGTCCCACGATGGCAGGCTCAAAAGACCAGCCCAAAGCACACCGGTCAGTCGACCATCGAGCGCCTTGCCCGCGAGGTAAGCCAGCGGTATCTGCATTGTGATCAGCAGGCCGATCACCGCGATCACGCCCTGCCAGCTGCCGCCGCACAGAGCCAACAGCAGTGCGAGCAGATAGTCCCAGACCGGGCCAAGATGAAACACACCACCGAAGATCGGCCCCGTCAGCGGAAACGCTTCGCCATGCAGCACGCGCAGCCCGATGAACATGTCGCGCGCCAGATCCATGGTCGTCGCCGAATAAGGAATGCGGGCGAGCATGAGGGTGACGAGAATGAGCAACACGCCATTGCGCACGAGACGTGAATTGAGCGGTTCAAAACGCGACACCGGCGCGCGGCGAACGCTCACCGTGGCATGAACCTCGCGCTGCGCGGATCTATCGTCTGCTGCGCCAGAAGTCATGGGCGTTCTTTACCTTCGCTTTACCGTGCGCTGGCGAATGCGGTTCACGGGGTCGGTCAGAATAGCCCATTGCTGGAATCGTTGGAGTGGGGGGCGAATGAGAGGAAATGAATGTTCGCGCTTGGGCATTTTGCATGTCGTGGTGTGGTCGACTTTCGGGCTGGCTGCGTGTTCGCGCGGGAACGCGCCTGCGCCGCCGTCACCGACGCCGGTCACCGTCGCAAAGGTGACCAGTCGCGACATGCCGACCATCGCTAGCGCCGTTGGGACGGTCGAGGCGATCAACAGCGTGGCGGTGAAGTCGCTCATCGATGGTCAGCTTGATCGCGCCATCGTCAAGGATGGTGATGAAGTGACGGTCGGGCAGGCTTTGTTCCGTATCGACCCGCGCCTGGCCGAGTCGTCGCTGCATGAATCGGAGGCCGGCCTTGCGAAAGATCAGGCGACGCTCGCGCAGGCTCGCTCGCAAGTGAAGCGCTACCAGCCCGTCGCCGACAAGCACTACATTTCGGCGGACCAGATGGAGCAATACAAGACCAATCTCGCGGCCGCGGTAGCGAGCGTCAAGGTCAGCCAGGCCAATGTTGCATCGGCGAAGTTGACGCTGGGCTTCACCGACATCCGCTCCCCCCTGGCCGGAAAACTCGGACGCATTCTGGTGCAGCCGGGCAACCTGGTGAAGGCGAACGACACCAACGCCCTGGTCGTGATCAACCAGATCGAACCGATCTATGTCAATTTCGCCTTGCCCGGACCTCTGCTCGGCCGCGTACTCGCCGCGCAGCGGATATCACCACTCGCGGTCAGCGCGAGCGTCGAAGGCATCACGGGACCGGTCGTTGGCAAGGTCGCCTTCATCGACAACGCAGTCGACAGCGCAACCGGCACGATCAAGCTGCGCGGCGAGTTCACCAACCAGGAACATCTGCTGTGGCCGGGCCAGTTGATCAGCGTGCGTTTGACGCTCGGCAACGATGCGAATGCGATCGTGGTGCCTGACCGTGCCGTGCAGAACGGACCGGACAGCACGTATGTCTTCGTCGTGTCGGCCGATCAGCACGCGGAACAACGAAATGTCGAGATCGCGCGCAGTGTCGATGGCGTGGCCGTCGTTTCCAAGGGGCTGGCCGCTGGCGAGACCGTCATCATTGACGGCCAGTCACGCGTCGAAAACGGCACTACCCTGAAAGTCAGCGAAGCCACGCCGTGAACGTCTCGGAGATTTTTGTACGCCGGCCGGTGATGACCATCCTGCTGATGGTCGGCCTGCTCGTGTTCGGCATCGTCGGTTACCGCCAATTGCCTGTCGGGGCGTTGCCGAACGTCGACTTCCCGACGATTTCGGTGTCCGCCTCGTTGCCGGGCGCGTCACCGGAAACGATGGCTTCGGCGGTTGCGACGCCGCTTGAAAAGCAGTTCTCAACGATTCCGGCAGTCGATTCGATGACCTCATCGAGTTCGCTCGGCTCGACCTCGATCACGCTGCAGTTCTCGCTGAATCGCAACATCGACGCTGCGGCGCAGGATGTGCAAGCGGCGATTTCTGCGGCGCTGCGCCAGCTGCCGACGCAGATGACAACGCCACCAACGTTCAAGAAGGTGAACCCGGCCGACTCGCCGGTCTTCTACATCGCGTTCACCTCGAAGACCTTGCGCCTGTCGTCGCTGAACGAATTCGCCGAAAATACACTGGCGCAGCGCATCTCGACGGTCAACGGTGTTGCACAGGTCAACGTCTACGGGTCGCAGAAGTACGCGGTGCGGATCGATCTCGATCCTGATGCACTCGCCGGGCGCGGCCTCGGTATCGATACGATTGCGAACGCCATTGGTAGCGGCAATGTCAATTTGCCGACCGGCACGCTGTACGGACCGAACCGTGTCTACAACGTGATGGTCGATGGCCAACTCAAGGACGCAACCGCATTCGGCGATCTCATCGTCAGCTACCAGAATGGCGCGCCGGTGCGACTGAAGGCCATCGCTCACGTCTACGACGGCGTGCAGAACGACAAGAGTGGCGCGTTTTTCAACGGCGAGCGAGGGGTCGTGCTGGCGATCCAGAAGCAGCCGGGCACCAACACGATCAAGGTGGTCGAAGACATCAAGAAGATGTTGCCATCTTTCGAGCGCACCTTGCCGGCGGGCGCCGACCTGCGGGTGATTTACGACCGCTCGCAGAGCATCCGCGAATCGGTGTCAGATGTGAAATTCAGTCTCCTGCTCGCGCTCGTGCTTGTGGTGATGGTGATCTTCGTGTTCCTGCGCAACGTATCGGCGACGGTAATCCCGTCACTGGCGCTGCCGATGTCCATCGTTGGCACGTTCGCGGTGATGTACGCGCTTGGCTTCAGCATCGACAATCTCTCGTTGATGGCGCTGACGCTGTCCGTCGGTTTCGTCGTCGACGATGCGATTGTGATGCTCGAAAACATTTCACGCCATCTGGAGATGGGCAAGGACCGCCTCACTGCGACGCTGGACGGCGCCAGGGAAATCGGTTTCACGATCGTGTCGATGACGCTGTCGCTGGCGGCCGTGTTCATCCCGGTCGTGTTCATGGGCGGCATCATCGGGCGCCTGCTCAACGAATTTGCGGTCACGATCGTCGCAGCAGTACTGGTGTCTGGCCTGGTCTCGTTGAGCCTCACGCCGATGTTGTGCAGCCGCATGTTGAAGCCCTTGCACGGAGGCACCCACGGTCGAATCTACCGGGCCAGCGAACGCGCGTTCGACGCCGTGCAGGGCTTTTATCGACGCACTCTCGAGACCAGCGTGCACCATTGCTTCGTTGTGTTGCTGGTGTTCTTCGCTCTGATCATCGGCACCGTGGTGCTCGCGATACGCGTGCCGAAGGGGTTTCTGCCCAACGACGACACCGGCCAGTTGTTCGTCTTCACGCAGGCGGCGCAGGACATCGGCTTCGACGCAATGTTGGACAAGCAGCGCGAGGCCGGCGAGATCATTCGCAAGGATCCGAACGTCGACAACGTGCTGGCCTTCGTCGGCGCCGGCGGCAGCAGCGCAACGCTCAACCTCGGTCGCATGATCGTGAACCTCAAGCCGCCGTCGCAGCGCCACAGCGCCGATGAAGTCATGCAGGAACTGCGGCCGAAGCTGCAGCATATCGTCGGCCTGCAGGCGTTCCCGCAGAACCTGCCGCTGATCCGCATCGGCGGCAAGTTGACCAACAGCACCTACCAGTACGTCCTTCAGGACACCGACACGAAACAACTGTTCGAATGGACGCCCAAGCTCATCGCGGCGCTGTCGAAGGTGCGCGGATTCCAGGATGTGACCAGCGACATGCTGATCGCCAATCCGCAGCTGGATGTGACGATCGACCGCAACGCCGCGGCCGCCTACGGCGTCACGCCGGATTCGATCGAGAAAGCGCTGTACCAGGCGTTCGGCCCAGCCCAGGTCTCGACCATCTATACGCAGTCGGACCAGTTCTGGGTGCTGATGCAGGTCGATCCAAAACGGCAGGGCGACATTTCGGTATTGTCGTCGATCTACATCACGCCGACGTTGCCGGCGAAGGCAAACGCAGGCGACGCGACGGCTACGCCTTCCTCACAACTGGTGCCTTTGTCGGCGGTGACGAAGACCGGTAATTCGGTGGGTCCGGCGACGATCAATCATCTTGGTCAGGTGCCCGCCGTCACTGTTTCGTTCAATCTCGCGCCAGGTATGTCGCTGAGCGACGCCGTCAGCGGTGTCGACGGAGCGGTCGCCGCCCTCAAGTTGCCTGACACGATAGCGACGTCGTTCCAGGGCACCGCGCAGTCGTTCCAGGAATCAGTTTCCGGCATGGGCGTTCTGCTCGCGCTGGCGATCTTCGTGATCTACCTCGTGCTCGGCATTCTCTACGAAAGCTTCATTCATCCGTTGACGATTTTGTCCGGACTACCCACTGCCGTGTTCGGTGCGTTGCTGACTCTGATGGTCTTCGGCAGGGATCTCGACCTCTACGGCGCGGTCGGCCTGATCATGCTGATCGGTATCGTCAAGAAAAACGCGATCATGATGATCGACTTCGCACTCGAGAAGCAGCGGGAAGGCGAAGATCCCGAACGCGCGATCCTCGATGCGTGCGTGATCCGTTTCCGTCCGATCATGATGACGACCTTCGCCGCGTTGATGGGCACGCTGCCCATTGCGCTGGGATTCGGCGCCGGGGCCGAAGCACGTCGATCGCTCGGCCTCGCCGTGGTCGGCGGACTTGTCACTTCACAGCTGCTCACGCTCTACATCACACCGGTGATCTATCTGTACTTCGAGCGTTTGCGGCAGCGGATGAGAGGATCGATCACCGCATCCAAAGCCGACGCGTAAAGCTGCGAGTGTGGTGAGCCCGTCAGTCTGACTTCCGTGCATTCGAAAAGCGATCTGCGATGCGCTTCCGGGGTTGGGCATACGACTCCAGCTGGCATGGGACATTGCGATGGCGCAAAGCGGGCATGAGCCGTGGAGTTGTTTAGCAGTGCTTAGTATGCTGGGCTGCTAACTTAAACTTCGCAGCAGGGCTAAGCATGTAGGCTTGCTGGATCGTGTCGAAGTCCGTTTTGTACGGCGACTTGCGCGCTATTGCCAGACAAGGACGCATCCTGATGTTGCATTGCAACGCCCGGCCCATGGATGGTCAGTCCAGCGCGACCTTCAAGTCGTCCTGATGGGAACGAACGTGCGGTCAGAGCCGCAAAGAACCCGGGTGTAAAGCGTCATATTCCCGCGTGGTTTCACGCAGGAAATCCTGCCTGTCGGCGGCGATCCACCATACAGCGATACTATACAGTTACCAACTTGCAATAGAGAAACTGCTTCTCTAGCCTCGGGTCAGGAAAGCGAATCGCCACCAGTGCGGTAGGTGCATTCGCGACTCGGAGAGGGCAGCGAATGCTGAAAGAAGGTGTCGCGCGTCGCTTTTCCCAGGATCCCTTGTCGTTCCTGGACCAGGAGTTCGCTGCGGCCGGCGATGTCGTTCGAACCGGGCAGAACGAATACTGCCTGGGCAACCCTCTCGATGCACGCGCCGTGCTGCGCAACGACGATGGACGCTATCTCGAGCATTCGGATTTCTTCCATACGCGACATGGCTTCTTCGGTCCGCGTTCGGCGCAGCTTAGGATGCGCCGCGAATCGCGCGCATTGCTGCGCGAATATCGCGCGTCGCGCGAGCCCAACGACCTGTCCGCTTTCGTCAACGCTAATCTGCCGACGGTGAGCGAGTGGCCCGATTCCGGCAATCGATTGATCTATCAGTATCTGCTGCCGGTACTGCTCGCACCGGACAGTCCGCCAAAGCTTCGCTTGTTGCTCGACGAGATTGTCGAGCGTGCGGTCCTTGCGAAGGCCAAGTCACAGCAGTCGCGCGTGCGGCGGATGATCCTGCAGTTCCGCACGACGCTGCGTCTGTCCAGAGAGATCGAAACGCGGCAGGGCCTTGCGCGTGCGCATCCGAGAGATTTGCTCGACGTGGTGGCGTGCGCGGCCGAGCACGGGCAGGGTGTCGATGAATTGGCTGAGGTGTTCCTGTCCTTCGTGTTCGCAATCGCAGGGTCGGTCGGCTTCGTGCTGGCGTGGTCGATCTATCTTTCAGGCACGCATCCGGAGCGCGGAGCGCCGCCGGAGTGGGTTGTGCAGGAAGCATTGCGCCTGTGGCCCGTCGCGTGGCAGTTGGGTCGGCATCCGGCACGGGACCATCAGGTATCTGGTGTGGATGTGAGCACGACGGACGAGGTTGTCGTATGTCCGTATCTGGTGCAGCGAAACCCGCGTTATTGGTCCGAGCCCGCGGACTTCCAGCCGGGTCGGTGGTCGGATCCTGAATCATGGCGCAATCCGGCATTCATCCCATTTGGATATGGACCTCACCGCTGTGTGGCGGCCGATCTTTCGTCGCACCTGGTAAGTGAAGTGCTGGAGATCATTACCCATTCGCACACGCTGTCGATTGCAGTGCGTGATGCTCGCCCGACCGTGGCGGCGGCAATGGCGCCGCCCGCGTTTCGCCTCACGCTATGTCCTAGAAATTGAATAAGAACGTTAGAACGATGGATTGTCCAGCAGCTGCTCGACAGCCGCTGAAACCGAGCACCAATGGCAGGCAGGACAAAGGTCGTCCTGATGCCTTGGCGTAACGCAGTAAATAACCACACATCAACGAGAGGATCTCGACATGAAGAAGGTCATTTGCGCAATGCAGGCCGCCCTTGGCGTTCGCGGCTTCGGCGGTTGCCACCTCGGCCAGTGGCGCTGGGTGCTGTACCACACCATCTGAGCGTCCATAAGAACCATGGCATGCAGGTGGCTCGCTCATCCTGCTGCCTTGGCTTCAACGTAGCGATACCCACACATCAAAGAGGATCTTGATATGAAGAAGGTAATTTGCGCGATGCAGGCAGCCCTGGGCGTTCGTGGCTTCGGCGGTTGCAACATGTGGCGTTGGGTGATGTACCACAACATTTGATTGGTAGTGCCCGGGAGGGCGATGTGAGTCGCCCTCCCACCTCGCACGAAAAACCCGGAGCATGATCGATGCAGGACCCGTCGGTGACAGAAGTGGAATCCGTGCAGGCGTTCCGGCGCCGTCGTCGCGAGGAAGGACCGATATTCTGGGCTCAGGACAATTTCCTCGCAGTGTTCGACGCACAGGCTGTGCAGCGACTTGAAGCGGCGAACTATGCAGACCTGACCATGCTGGATGGTTTTGTCGACACGGTGCGTGGTCGCGCCAGCGAACCGGTGACATGGAATCAATTGCGCTCGGCATGGTCCGGGCAGATGCGCATGCTCACTAGTTCCGACAGTCTCATGCAGCTTGCGCAGCGCATGGATCGCCTGCTCGGCGCGGAGGCAAGTCGCCAGCAGGATCTGGTCTGGTTGGCAGAGCGCGTGTCGACCGAATCCCTGGTGCCCGCGATCGTCGCCGGACTCGAGCCTGCTGCGCATCGCCGCGTGATCCGCGAAGTCCTGGCCAAGGTGGCCTGGGTGTTGTCCGATGTCGACTCGCACCGCGCACCGCGCTGGCACCGCTTGAAGATGACGGTGTGCCAAGTCATCGCGGGAATCGTGATCCGGCGCGAACTGGAAGGGCGCGCCAACGGACGACGGCCGCGCCAGCAGGATCTTGCGGATCCGGTGGTGGAGATGATCCCTCAACTGGGCATCGGTCGTGCCGTCGACACCGTAACGTCCCTGCTCACCGCAATCACGGGCTCACCCGGCGCTGCAGCCGCCTGCATGTTCTACGAATTGAGCAAACGCGACGATTGGCGCGTGCGCCTCGAAACCGAACTGTCTGCACTGCCTTTGGAGAAGCTGTGCGAATCGCCGATGCGCCTCGCGCCGGTGACCGGCCGGTTCATCAAGGAGATCCTGCGGATATGGAGTTCGCCCCCGGTCGTGGTGCGCAGGGTACGCACCGATATCGATCATGGGCAAGTTTCGTTGAAGGCCGGGCAGCACTACGTCCTGAGCTCCTTCCTGATCCATCACGACGACACCGACTGGCCGAACCCGGAGACGTTCGATCCGGACCGCTGGCTCGCCGATGGCCGACGCGAACAATGCCCGCACGGCAGCTACGTACCGTTCGGATGGGCGCCAAAATCCTGCATTGGCGCAAGCCTCGGCATGGCCCAGCTGGTCGTGCTTGCGCATCTGGTGTGCACACGCTATCGGCTGAATGTGCCCGATCCCGAGCGGGCGACGATGGTGGTCGCATCGGTGGTGCGACCGAAGGATTTCAATGGCACCGTGGTCCTGCGCTGATCCGATGCCTCGAACACGAAAGGACCGTAATTGAATGAAGGACCTGACCCAAGGCCCGATCAAGACGCATCTGTTGAGGATGTCGGGCGCGATGCTGCTCAACATGCTCACGGGAACGCTGTTTTCCCTGGTGAACATCTTCTGGCTCGGACGACTCGGTGCAACCGCGCAGGCTGCGGTCACGCTTGCGGCGATTCCGATCATGTTGCTGCTCACCCTGCTGCCGATCGTGAGCGTGGGCTCGGGAATACTCATCGCGCAGGCAGTCGGTGCCAAGGACAAGGCGCGCGCCAACCGCATCTTCAATGAAGCCTTCGGTATTTCCCTTCTCGTCACCGCGTTCATCGGTGTCGTTGCCTGGAGCAATCGCGAAGCATTCGGTTTCCTGATGACACCCGACGCGG
>JBDSFA010000041.1:0-7105 GCA_039919785.1 Dokdonella sp.
CCACGCCATCGGGTTTGTTGTAGACGATGACCTGTGCATGTTCAGCGGAATCAGCGACGACGACGAATCGCTTCGCATCAAGTTCGACGCGGTCGCCGGTATGCACGCTCTGTCCGAGCGTGGCGACGGCGCCGTTGATCTGCACCTCGCCCGATTCGATGCGTTGTTCGAGCATGCGACGCGAACCGAGGCCGGCATTCGCGAGCACCTTGTGCAGGCGCTCCTCGATCACCGGTGTGTCGTCGGTGTCAGAGCCGCGTTTGAGTTTAAGGATGGAGCGGGAGGGAGTGGTCATGTTACGGATTCCGGGGCGTCGTTTTCTGCGGCGCCAGTAGAGTGTTCGGCGTCGATGGAGGAGGAGGTCGCGTCGACTTCATTGGCCGTGGCGATGGATGTATCGAGGGTGTCCTCGACGTGCGCGGGTCTGGCTTCGATGTCGGCGACCGTTGCATCGCTGCGGTCGTCGCTTTCGCCTTCTTCCGCCACTTCGTCTTCAGGTAGGCCGGCAACCGCTGCGATCACGCGACGATCGGCGTCGAATTCGAGTTGTGGGTCCATCTCCTCGATGTCGCGCAGTTCGCTGAGCGGCGGCAATTCGTCCAAAGATTTGAGATTGAAGTAGTCGAGGAACTGCTTGGTAGTGCCGAAAAGTGCGGGTTTGCCGGGCAGGTCGCGGTAACCGACCACGCGCACCCATTCGCGTTCTTCCAGCGTGCGCACGATGTTCGTCGACACGGCGACGCCGCGGATCTGCTCGATCTCGGCGCGCGTGATCGGCTGGCGGTAAGCGATCAATGAAAGTGTCTCCAGCAGAGCGCGCGAGTAACGCGATGCACGTTCGCTCCACAGTCGCGACACGAACGCGTGCACGTCCTGGCGCACCTGGTAGCGGAAGCCAGAGGCGACCTCGACCAGCTCGACTCCGCGTTCAGCGCAATCGTCCTGCAGTTCGCCCAGAGCGCGGGCGAGGTCGTCGTGCGGCGGCATTTCCAGCTCGTCGAACAGCCCTGAGATCTGCGGCAGCGTCAGCGGTTGTGCCGACGCCAGCAGGGCTGCTTCGATGATGCGTTTGAGTTCGGATATTTCCTTCACGAAACCATTCTCATGTGAAATGTGTGGTCGGGGATGCCCGTTTCCTGGTGCGTCTGATCGATGATGGGTCGCAAACACATCAGGCAATCGCAAGCGACTTCAGATAGATCGGTGCGAGCGCTTCTTCCTGCATGATCTCGACCAGATGTTCCTTGGCCAGTTCGAGCAGGGCGAGGAAGGTAACGACAACGCCGCGACGCCCTTCGCTCGCGTCGAACAGGGTCTCGAAAAGATGGAACTCGCCGTCGCCGAGGGCGCGCAAGACGTCGCTCATGCGGCTGCGTACGTTCAAGGCGTCGCGCTTTATCGCGTGGTGACCGTAGAGATCGGCACGCTTCATCACGTCTTTCAGCGCCAGCAGGAGCTCGCGCAATTCCACCGGCGGCGGCAGGCGAACTACGTTGCGGTCTTCGACCACGATGTGTGCCGGCGCAAAATCGCGTTCCTGCCGCGGCATCGCATCGATGTCTTCGGCCGCTTTCTTGAAACGTTCGTATTCCTGCAGGCGGCGCACCAGCTCGGCGCGCGGGTCGGACTCGATGCCTTCCTCGGTCGGCGGGCGTGGCAGCAGCAGACGCGACTTGATCTCGGCCAGGATCGCGGCCATGACCAGATACTCGGCCGCGAGCTCCAGTTTTATCTCATGCATCAATTCGATGTAGTCGACGTACTGGCGCGTGATCTCGGCCACCGGAATATCGAGAATGTCGAGGTTTTGCCGTCGGATCAGGTACAGCAACAAGTCGAGCGGGCCCTCGAACGCGTCAAGGATGACTTCGAGCGCGTCCGGCGGGATGTACAAGTCCTGCGGCATTTCGAGCACAGGCTGCCCGCGCACGATCGCGAGCGCAATTTCCTGCTGCTGCGGTACCTGCGCGAAGGTGCTGGCCGGCGTTTCTGGAGTGGACTGTTCGGCGGTCTGGTTCATGCTCGATCCCATGACCTTGAACCCACGTCAGCGGGCGCCTCACGGCGAAGGTCATGCTTTGATCATGGCGAGTTGCAGCGTGGCGCGCGGGTTGGATAATCCGGCACGGCGCCTGCAACGGAGGACACCCGGATCCCTGATCCGGAGGTCGGCAAAATCTACACAAGTTTCAAGTGTGCCGGCGGGCAGATGATTCGCCGCGTCTCGCGCGGGGATTTCCGGGACTCTCGATTGACGCGTAGGGTACGGGCAATTTGGGAAATGCGCAAATCTGCGATGTATCGGGCGCGCCGCGGACGCCCGGTCTCGCCGCTTCGGCTAACATACCCACCCTTCAAAGGATGGCCCATTCATGTGGTATGCGATCGTCGGCAACGACATTTCCGACTCACAGGCTCGCCGCCAAGCTGCGCGCGCGGCGCATCTTGAGCGCCTGAAACGCCTGCAAGAGGAAGGACGCCTGCTGCTGGCGGGTCCGTTTCCCTCCATCGACGCCGAGGATCCGGGCCCGGCGGGCTTCAGCGGCAGCCTGATCGTTGCGGAGTTCGCAGACCTGGCCGCCGCGCAGGCTTGGGCCGACGCCGATCCGTATGTCGCTGCCGGCGTGTACCGCGACGTCAGCGTGCGGCCGTTTCGCAAGGTGCTGCCTTGAGCGATCGGCTGGAGCAGATCAGGACCTGCCTGAGCAGCGCCCTCGCACCACTCGAACTCGTGGTCGAGGACGAGAGCCATCGCCATGTCGGCCACGCCGGCGCGAGTGATGGACGCGGTCACTTCCGCGTGCGCATCGTCAGCGCGGCGTTTCGTGGCCAGGCAGCGCTCGCGCGCCATCGAGCAATCTATGCCGCGCTCGGCGATTTGATGCAGACCGATATCCATGCGCTCGCGATCGATGCGCGCGCTCCCGAAGAAGATCCAGCGGCCTGAACCGCCCCAGTACATAGGCTTTCGTTGCATGCGTCTGACCACGATAAAAATCGCCGGATTCAAGTCTTTCGTCGATCCGACGACCCTGCACCTGCCCACCAACATGACCGGTGTCGTCGGACCGAACGGTTGCGGCAAGTCGAACATCATCGACGCGATCCGCTGGGTCATGGGCGAGAGCGCGGCGAGTCGCCTGCGGGGCGATGCACTGACCGACGTGATCTTCTCTGGCTCGTCCAGTCGCAAGCCGGTCGGCAGCGCGATGGTGGAACTGTTGTTCGACAATTCCGATGGCCTGATCGTCGGTGAATACGCGAGCTACAACGAAATCTCCGTGAAGCGCATTGTCAGTCGCGACGGCCAGTCGCAGTATTTCCTCAACGGAGTGCGTTGTCGCCGCCGCGACATCACTGATTTGTTCCTCGGCACCGGCCTCGGGCCGCGCAGCTATTCGATCATTGAACAGGGAATGATCTCGCAGATCGTCGAAGCCGATCCCGAGCAATTGCGCAACCATCTCGAAGAAGCAGCCGGCATCTCCAAGTACAAGGAGCGGCGCAAGGAAACCGAGAGCCGCATCAAGGCGACGCGCGAAAATCTCGATCGCGTTCGTGATGTACGCGACGAAGTCGACAAACAGCTTGAGCATCTTAAACGCCAGGCACGCACCGCCGAACGCTGGCAGGCCTTCAAGGACGAACAGAAAAAGAAGGAAGCCGAGGTCAAGGCGCTCAATCTGCGCGCTGCACAGACCGAGCTCGATGGGCATTCCAGTGCACGCAGCAAGGCGGAACTTGCGATCGAACAGCAGCTCGCCGAACAGCGCCACACTGAAGCGGGTCTGGAAACCGGCCGCGAGAAGCACGCGGCGGCAGCCGAACAGATGAATGCGGTGCAGGGCGAGGTCTACCGCGTCGGCGCCGAAATCGCGCGCGTCGAGCAGCAGATCCAGCACAGCAAGGAACTGGCCGAACAGCTCGAGCGCGCGCGTCAGGAAACCGAACGCGCGCACGCGGAACTCGCCGAGCATATCGACAACGATCGCCAGCGCTTCGAGGAACTGGGCGTGCTGCTGGCGGATGCGGAACCGCAGCTGGCGACACTGCGCGAGGCGGATGAAGACTCGGGTGAGGGGTTGCGCGTCGCGGAAATGAAACTGGCCGAATGGCAGACTGCCTGGGATCAGCATGCGCAGGCGACCTCGCAAGCGGGCCAATCGGCGGAAGTTGAACGCACGCGCCTCGATTATCTCGACAAACAATGCCTCGCGGCCGATCAACGTCGTGCGACGCTCGAAGCTGAGCGCAACGCAGCGAATCTGGACGAGCTGGGATCTGCGCTCAGCGCGCTCGATGCCGAGCACGGCGCGTTGCGCGAACAGGTCGAAACCCACACCGCGTCACTCGACGAGCGTCGCGGCGCCGCTGAAATGGCACTGGAACAAGAACGCGCGACGCACACCGCATTGAGCGGCGCGCGTGGAAATTTGGAGAACCTGCGTGGGCGACTCGGTTCGCTGGAAACACTGCAGCACGCCGCGCTAGGCGATGCCGGCGGGGCCGTGCAGGCGTGGTTGCAAAACCTCGGGCTCGGCGACAGCAAACGCCTCGGCGAGACGCTGCAAGTGGATGCCGGTTGGGAGCGCGCGGTCGAAGTGGTGCTCGATGGCTGGCTGGAATCCGTGCTGGTCGATGACGCGCAGGCGCTCGCGAGTGATCTTGGCGCGCTGGGTGCTGCCGATCTGGTCTTGATGAGTGTGAATGCGCAATCGTCGCCGGTTCCCGATACCTCGCTTGCCGAACGTGTGCATGGCCCTGCCGCCGCGCGTGCGCTGCTGGCGCGCGTGCACGCTTGCGATTCCCTCGCGGCCGCACGTGGGCTGTCGCTTGGCACAGGTGAGTCTGCTGTCACGCCGGAAGGCGAGTGGCTCGGCCACGGCTTTCTCCGCGTGCAGCGTGGCGCTGGCGCACAGGTTGGCGTGATCGCACGCGAACGCGAAATTCGCGCACTCGCCGCACGCATCGGCGAAGTGGAAAGTGAGATCGGCGCGCACGCCGAGTCGCTCGATCGCGGCAAGCACGAGCGCATCGATGCCGAACGCATGCGCGACGATGCTCAGCGCGAGCTGTACACCGCCCATCGACGCCTGGCTGAAGTGGCGGGACAACTGCAAAGCCATCGCGGTCGGATCGACAGCGCGAATGAGCGCCTGACGCGCGTCGCGCGCGAAATCGAGGAAGTGAACGTCAAGCTGGACGGTGATCGCGAGCAAGCGCGCGAGGCGCGTGGACGCCTCGATACTGCGGTCATCAACATGGGTGACCTGGAGCAGCGTCGCCAGCAACTCGATGCTGAGCGCCGCACCCTGCTGGAGGCGCGTGAAGAGGCGCGCATGAACGCGCGCGAGGCACGTGATGCTGCGCATCAGCTGGCATTGTCGACCGAATCCAGGCGGACAGCGTCGGCGTCGTTGGAGCAGTCGCTGCAGCGGATGCACAGCCAGCTCGCCCAGTTCGATACGCGTCGTGGCGAGATCGCAGCGCAGTTGATGTCCGGCAGTGATCCATTGGCGGGTCTGGAGAACGAACGCCAGACGCATCTGAATCAACGCCTGCTCGTGGACAGGCAGATGGTCGAGGCGCGCCAGGCTTTGCAGGAGCATGATACGGAGCTACGTCGCCTCGAACAGGAACGCCATCGATTCGAACAGGCGCTTAACGAACATCGTGAGCACGTCGCGAATCTGCGCCTGCGCGAGCAGGAGCATCGCCTGCATGCCCAAGCGCTGCACCGCGCTATCGTCGAGGCGGGCTTTGATGTGCAGGCGCTGTTCGAGACGCTGCCGGATGAAGCCGATGCAACACAATGGCAGAGCGAACTCGCCGAGCTGGAGCAGAAGATCCGCCGCCTCGAACCGGTCAACCTCGCGGCGATCCAGGAGTACGAAGAACAGTCACAGCGCAAGACCTATCTCGACGCGCAGCTGACCGATCTCACGACCGCACTGGAAACCCTCGAAGGCGCCATCCGCAAAATCGACAAGGAAACGCGAGCGCGTTTCAGGGAAACGTTCGATCGAGTCAACACGGGCGTGCAGGAACTCTTCCCGCGACTGTTCGGCGGCGGCCACGCGCATCTCGAGTTGACCGGCGAGGATCTGCTCTCGACCGGCGTCACCATCATGGCGCGCCCGCCAGGCAAGCGCGTGAGCTCGATCTCCCTGCTGTCGGGTGGCGAAAAGGCGCTGACGGCGGTTGCACTCGTGTTTGCGATCTTCCGCTTGAACCCGGCGCCGTTCTGCCTGCTTGATGAGGTCGATGCGCCACTCGATGAGGCGAACGTCGGTCGCTTCTCGTCCCTGGTCAGCGAAATGAGTGAGCGCGTTCAATTCATCTTCGTCACCCACAACAAGGCGACGATGGAAGCTGCGCGGCAGCTATGCGGCGTCACCATGCGCGAACCGGGCGTGTCGCGATTGGTGCAGGTCGATCTCGAAGAAGCAGCTAAACTCGCCGGCGCGGCATAGTCTGCCGCGATGTCTCGCAGCAAAAGGAAACCCTGATGAACTGGAATCCTGCAGTCGGCATTCCGCTCATCCTCTTCGGTGCATTCGTGCTGGTGCTGATCTACGTGTTCGGGCGCCCGAGGAAGCCCGAGCAGGGCGAGAGGCGCGTTGTCCGGCGCAATTCGGAGAGTGGTGGCCGCGTAGAACCCACGTTGGGTGATCCCGATGCATCCGGCGGACCCGAACAGGGTGAGCTTGATGTCTCGATGCGCGCAGAACTCGATCGTCTAAGTTCCATGAAAGCCGAAGGTGCGCTGGGACGTACGGCGCCTCCGCGCTCGACGGTCGGTGCGCGGCCCGACCGGCAGATCGAGCGCATCGTCACCCTCTTCGTGGCGGCGCGTGCGGGCGAGTCGATGGTGGGTTCCGATGTCGTGGTGGCCGCGGAGAAGGCCGGCATGCAATTCGGTGACATGGGCATCTTCCATCGCCCCGTGCTTGGCAAGGTCGTCGAAGGCCCGGTCTTCAGCATGGCCAACATGGTCAAGCCCGGCAGCTTCGACATGAGCCAGCTCGATAGCGTGCGCACGCCCGGCGTGACCTTGTTCATGACGTTGCCAGGTCCGCTACCGGCGCTCGACGCCTGGGAAATG
>JBDSFA010000316.1:0-8749 GCA_039919785.1 Dokdonella sp.
TTGATCGGATCGATCACCAGCGGCACGACCAACATGCTTTCGTAGTCGTTGTAGTTGTTGGCGACGCTGCCCTCGAATGGCTGCGGAATGCCGTTGTCACTGTTGAGCCAGTTGTTGCCGCCATTCGTGCTCTTGAAAATGCGGAACTGGAAAGTGCCGGTGCCGCCGCAGTTGCCGGCGTTGACCTTGCAGCCGTTCGATGTCGCATACACGGTATGCAGCGCGCTGGTGCAGGTCGGATAGCCGGTGCACGAGTGCGGGTCGAGCACCACGCTACGTACCGTTCCAACATACGGCGTCGCCGGGGCGGGAAGGTGCAATGGCAGACCGTTGTCGATGGTCGTCCACGTACTGCCGCCGTCATTGCTCTTGTAGACGCCGCCATTGCGCGGCGCGATCGAGACCGCCAGCTCCGAACGGCCACCGGCATAGACCACCGTCGTGCCTGGTGTGCCGGTTGCCGTGGTGGGGTCAACCGTGATCGCGCGGATCTGATAGGCACGAAGTCCTGTGTTCGAGTTCGACCAGGAAACATTGCCGTCGCCGGCGTCGCTACCGGCATAGATTCCCGGCGACGGTCGGAACGCGTCGCCGTAGCCGGCAAGGATGCGCGGCGGTGATCCGCTCACCGGTACCATGCCGAGCGCGCGCAGATTGGTCGCATTGAGCCCACTGTTTTCGCTGCTCCAGTGGGCACCGCCATCGACGCTTCGGAACATGCCCGATTCCTGCGACGCGATCCACCACGTCGATCCCGACAACGCGACATGCGACACGGTTGCTACGTCGACGCCGTTGGGCGTAAAGCCATTGGCGGCCGTCGCGACATCAGTGAACGAGGCGCCGCCATTGGTGGAGCGCTTGAGCCCGAAATAACCCCCGACGAGCACGGTGTTGGCGGCACTCGCGTCGGCCTTGACCGTGGTCGCGTAGATCGGCGTGGCCGGGATGGAGCTCCAGGTGGCCCCTCCATCCGAGCTGCGGTAGATCACGCTGTCGACGTTGGCATACACCTCGGCACCGTTGCCGAAGCTGATGTCGCCGACCGCTCCGAAATAACTCTCGGTCGATATGGTGCAGATATTCGGTGGTGGTGTCGGACCTGCGCAGCTTGGGTCGGCCGGGTTGTAGAGATAATTCCCCAACGCCAGCGTGACGACGCCGGTCCAGTGCAGGCCGCCGTCGGCACTGTGATAGAGGCTGGCGACGTTGGGGCCGGGGCCTGCGTCGTAGTACGTCGTGCCGGCGAGCAGGTTGTTTGGGTTGACTGGATCGACCACCACCGTTTGCAGCGAAATCCCCGCAGGCAGGATCCCAGCGCCGCTGCCGTTGAGCGCAGCGAACGTGGCACCGCTGTCGTTGCTGACAAGAACACCCGATGCATAGGTCGCGAGGTAGATGCGCGTCGTGGATGCAGGCGCGTCGGCAACGTGATTGATTTGTGGAAGGCTCGACGTGATCGGCGGCAGCACGTAGCCGGTCTGCGACCAGGTCGCGGCGCCATCGGTCGTGCGATACAAGTGGCCCGTCGAGTCGACCGCGTAAAGCGTGTTCACTGCATCCGCGTCGCGCACGAGCGGATAGCCATACCCGACCGAGCCGACAATGCCGTTCATGCCAGGCGCCCACGTGGAGCCTGCGTCCGTACTCTTGAAAATGCCGGAACGCGTGGACGCGTACAGCGTCAGCGGAGCGGCGGCATCGTTCAGCACATCATAGATGTAGCCACCATTCGGCCCCTGTCCGGACCAGACACCGACACCCGCCCCTGCTGTCGCGCATGTCAGCGCACCCATGCAGCCCATCACCCGATGCACCTTCTTCACAGCAATCCTCCAGAAATAGATCCACCAGTGCGTTCGCACGACTGCGCAAGTAACGCAAAGAGGATTAAACGCGAAATCGTACCGCAAGCGGGCGCCGATTGATCGTTTGGTCGCGTCTGCGGGGCCTGGATCGGGGCACAGCGCCCGTTTGAGCGGCTCGACAATGTTCAGCGAGCGATGGCGCTGTCTATGGCGTGTATGCTCCACCATCGATCCGATGTCCTGAATCGGTCGCCACAAGCAGGAGACGTCAATGCCTCGGCGAGCGATCGCCCTGTGGCCTGTCGCACTGATCCTCTTTGGGGTCACCTCCGCGGCGTGCCCACCCGTTTTTCAATCGAGTGGCGACGCGACTTACTATTCCGCCGACGGATCGGGCGCGTGCTCGTACCCGGTCGATACGTCCGATGTGCTGATCGCTGCCATCAACGCTCCACAGTGGAGTGGATCGGCCCATTGCGGCGAATGCCTGCTCGTTACGGGACCACTTGGCACGGTCACCGTTCGCATCGTCGATGAGTGCCCCGAATGCGCGGCGGGCGACCTCGATCTGCACCCGACGGCATTCGCGCAAATCGCGCATGTCATCGACGGTCGCGTCCCTGTTTCGTGGACGCGCGTGGACTGTCCCGAGACTGGCCACGTCATCAATCGCGTTGATGCCGGATCCAATCCCTACTACATCGGTCTTGTCGCCGACCATCATCGGCAAGGCGTGAGCGCGATGTCGATAAACGTAGGGAACGCGTGGTACGCAATGGCACGGCAGGACTACAACCGTTTCTTGTGGACCGGTGGTGGAGCCGTCAATCCGCCATTCCAGGTTCGCATCACCTCGAACGCGGGGGAATCGATAGATCACACCGTTACGAATCTCGATTCTGGCAGCGTGTTTGATACAGGCCAGCAATTTTCCGCGTGCACGGATGACGTGATCTTCGCCTACGGATTCGAAACAGGCTCCTGAGCCGATGGCCAAGACGTTTTGCGGGTTTGATCGGGATCGATCGGCCACTCCCGCGCGAGCACCGCGAAGATCATGTCGTCGACCCACTCGCCACGGAAGCGGTAACTCTCCACGTGATGCGCTTCCTGGCGAAAGCCCAGCGATCGACACAGCGCCACGCTGGCGGTGTTGCGTGGATCGACCGAACCCACCAATCTCCGGTAGCCCCAGGTTCCAAAAGCAAGGTCGACGCCGGCCGCCATCACCTCGCGCGCGTAGCCTTTGCCTTGGTGTGCGGGTTTCAGTGACAGCCCGAACTCGATGGGGTCGTCGTTGGTCGCCGGAAAATGCACGCCGAAGTCGCCCACCAGCTCGCCTGTCTGCCTGCTGCGGATCGCCAACTGACACCAGCTGTCCGCGTCGCCGAACGTCTGCTCCGATTGTTTCGCAATGAACGCTGCAGCCTCATCCACATTCACCGGTTGCCAGCCTTGATATCGAGCGACCTCGGGATCACCGCGATAGTCGAACAGGCCCGCTGCATCCTCGGGACGCAGCGCATCGAGAATCAGCCGCTCCGTTTCCATCATCGCACTGGTTTTCTGCGGCATGCTCCAACTCCTCGATTACGCGCCCGCTTGCCTGACGCGTGCGCACCTATCGAAGACTAGCGGCTGAGCAGCGGACTACACAACGCGTTGCTCGTTGGCGACACGGCATGTTTGTGTGCAGCGTCTCGCGCTTGCCGCTTTTCAATCAGCGGGGATCGCTCGTACCAGCGATCATTGTGTGAAGTCCTTCACAGTCCGACCCGGCACTCGACCGCAGACGCTGCAAATCAAAGCGAACAAGCTGTCTCCCGACACGCAGGCGGACGAGATCTTCCGAATTGAGCCGGAAAACGCCACGCCCGAGCGATCACACTTTTTCCTGGAGACTTGCAATGTCCGTCAAGAACGCCGCAACCCACCTCATGGCTGCCATCAATGTGCTGGAGCGCGCCCGCGACGCTTCAACGATGTTGCGACCGATGACCGCGCCGATGTCGGAGCGCGAACTGGTGCAGCGCGCCGACATGATCGCCAAGGTGATTCGTGCGCGCAGCAAGCTGCAACAGCTGCGCAACCGTGCGGAGGCACTCGAAGACGCCCTTGGACGCTTCAAGGCACGACGCGAAGCGTTGCGCGCCTGATACTGCGCGGCGCAACCACACCTCTCGTCCGGTCACCGATCGCTGTGTCGGCGGCACGGGCGTGGCAGCCGCCATGCGCAGAGCGTGTGGCGCTGGCTCACTTGCCGTCCGCCGAAGGAATGTCGCTGTATCCTGAGCGCCTTACCGCCCAAGGATAGACGTCTCGCGATGAAGAGGAATACGACGTCTGGATGGGTGCGCGGCCTGTTGGCCGCTCTGCTGATCACGTCGCAGGCAAGCAACGCGTCGCCGAGCGCTATCGAGCCGGCAGATCTCGTCTTTCGCGGTCGCGCGATTCTTACGCTCGATACCGCCAATACGCGCGCCGAAGCGGTCGCCGTTCGTGCCGGCCGGATCGTATTCGTCGGCAGCGCACGTGGCGTAGCGGACTTTGTCGGCCATCGCACGCGCGTCATCGACCTGGGCAAGCGGATGTTGATGCCCGCGTTCCACGACAGCCACATGCATCCCATGTCGGGCGGCATGCGTCTGCTGCGCTGCGCCCTCGACGACGTTGCGACTGCGCAAGGCGTCGTCGATGCGCTCGGTGCCTGCGCGCGCCGGTGGCCGTCATCGCCGTGGCTGATCGTCACCGGACTGTCCGAAACACTCGCGCGCGCAGCCCTGCTCGATCGCCCTGCCCTTGACCGTATCGTGCCGGACCGACCGCTCGCCATCGGCATCGGTGCTGGTTTCTCCCTGCGAGTGAACTCGCGAGCGCTTGGGCTTGCCGGATTCGATCGAGCCAGGCTGGACGCGACGCGCAGCGACGTCGAGCGGGACCACGCCACCGGCGAACCGACAGGCTACGTATCAGGTGAGGCGATGCAGGCGGTTCGCCACCTTTGGCCGCGCCCCACTTCAAGCGAATACCGCCAGGCGTTGCATGAAGCGACCGCGATGGCCAACCGCTTCGGCATCGTTTCGATACTCGATGCGAGCGTCGATCCCCAGATGCTGGATGCATATCGTGCAGCAGATAGCGCCGGCGAATTGAGCGTGCGCGTGGTTGCCGCCCAGCGTATTGATGCGGAATCGGGAATCGCGCAGATCGGCGCGATGCGTGCTGCGCGTGACGCAATCCACAGCAAGCGCTTGCGCGCGGATGCAGCAAAGATCTTCGTCGATGGCGAGATCGAGCTGCATTCGGCCGCCCTGCTCGCGCCCTATATTGATGCGCCCGGCCAGCGTGGTGCAACGCTGCTCGACACTGCCTTGTTGAATGAACTCGTCGCCCGTCTTGACCGCGATGGCTTCGACGTGCACATGCATGTGATGGGCGACCGCGCCGTGCGCGCAGGCCTCGACGCGATCGCAAGCGCGATGGCCGCGAATGGCGTGCGCGATCGTCGCCACGAACTCGCGCACGACCAGGTCGTCGATCCTACCGATCTACCCCGATTCGCTGCGCTCGGTGTCATCGCGAACATGCAGCCGGCATGGACGTGGAACGACCCCGTCAACCAGGACGCCGAACGCAAGCTCGGCTCCAAGCGGGCGCGCCTGCTGGTGCCGATGCGCAGCCTGCTCGACGCAAACGCGCGCGTGGTTGCAAGCAGCGACTGGCCGGCACCGACAATGAATCCTCTGGAAGGTGTTCAGATCGCAATCACCCACCGCCCTCTGGATGGCAGCTCGGCCAGCTGGTATCCGACGCAACGCGTGAGCATGATGCAAATGCTCAAAGCCTATTGCGTGGATGCCGCCTGGGCACTGCGACTGGAGCACGAGAGCGGTTCGATCACAGTGGGTAAGTCCGCCGACTTGATCGTGCTTGAGCGCGACCTGCGCCACGTCGATCCCATGGCCTTGCATGGCGTGCGAGTCTTGCTGACTTTGCTTGAAGGCACTGCGGTCTATCGGGATCCGGCGATGGATCAGCTCAAGCCTTGAACTGACATAACCAGGACGGCTGCTTGCCGCCTTGCTGTCGTTGATCGCTCGCCTCTGCGGCGTCGGAGAATTTTTCCTTTGGAGCGGACGATCTTGCCTCCGCTGCGTCGCAGATCGGTCGTGCCGTTCATCTCATCTGGGCGACCGACAGGAAGGAGTCCGTCAGCACGGCAGCCACGCTGAAGCGTTCTGAGGGACGCGCCTATTGATCGGTATACTCGTGGTTCCCTGTGCGCCGCATGCGCGCGGCTTCCCTGGAGTTTTCCGATGTCGAAGGCGATGACGCATGACGTTGCAGCAAACGAAGACCGTCATGGCGCCCGCTTGGGCGGAGATACGATGGTCAATCGGAGCCTCCTCCTTTGCTCGGTGCTGCTGGCCACTACCGGCTGCAATCATCGGATAGCGTCGCAAAGTACGCTTGATGTTTGCGCCATGGCGCATGACAACGTCGCCATGTATCTCGATGGGCCATCGCAGACACCGGACAAGAAACCGGCGCCTTCAGCAGGCGCTTGCGAATTCACCGCCAACGCCCATCAAAAGGACGAACTGAAGGTGAGCGTCCGTGTGTACACAAAGGCTGCATTCGACGCAGGCCGCCAGGACTTCGAGCAAACACTGCGGGTGATTCTGGCGGAAGCGAGCCAGACATTCGGACCGATACCCAGCGCCGATCTCACGGACACAGCCAAGGTCGGAGTCGCCTACATTCCGGAAAGCAGCAGCAGCAGCCAGGTGTTATTGAGTGAACGCGGCGTCCTGCTGGAAATCAGCGTGCGTGGATTGCCTCGCGATCGGATACTCGATCTCAGCCGGAATGTCTGGCGTGCGATGCTCGTTTACAAGCCAGTCCCGCCACCGAGGTCCGCGCGAATTTCATCGTGACCGTCTCGTCTGCGCAGCAGGGGCAACGACGACAGAGCAATATTCAAACCTCTCGCATCACGACGCGCCTACCGCCGCGCAAGGTGCGCGATGCTCCACAGGGTCGTGGCGACGCGTCAGCCGGCCTCAATGTCGTGGAAGCGATCCAGGTCGATATACAGGTGCCGCGGGTGATCGCCCTGGATGAAGATGTCGACGAAGCGTCGTTCGAACAGAATGTCTTCATGCGAATAGGTGTAGCGCGCGTTGATCCCGGCGGCGAACGTTTCATCCACGCCGGATATCGTCACGGCCAGACGCATGTCCCCTTCCTCGATCGCGTGCGCAGTGATTCCATACAGCGGGCTTGTTTCGTCGATGCAATGCATGATCATCCAGCTCAGTGCGAACATCGGCGAGCGAGCGCGCTCCAGCTTCAAATCGTAGAAACGCCGCAGATTGTGACCGTCCACGGTTTCTTCGTCACGGATCAGCACGAGCGAAGCCATGGCTTCGAGGATATAACTGCGGCGCTGGTTGGCTACCCGAAGCATCAGGGTCGGTACGCCATCGTATGACGTGATCACGACCACTCGACTGAACAGAATACGCGCGGTCGGTTTTGAAAATCGCGCGAACACAAGACCGGTGATCACGGCCATGCTCATCATCCCGGTGATGATTTCAGCCGTGGCGACGCAGTGGCCGTAAAGCGTTGCCGGGCTCATGTTTCCGTAACCAACGGTCGCCAGTGTCTCGACACTGAAGAAAAAGCAGTCAGCGAACGAATCCGCGTGGTTGATCGCACGATCTCCGAGAAAATAGGCGCTGGCGAAAACGACGTTGGCGAGCAGATACGCCGTGACGGCACCGATGAAAAACTTCGGCCAGGTCAGCGACATGATCAGGTGATAGGCGTCGTGCCAGTTGAACCGGGACACACCGAGTTTGGTGACTTCGGTCTGACCGAGATTGACCGTGACGCCGCGACGCCTGCGCGATGCTTCAATCGTCATTTGCCTGGTAACTGCCGTCCGTTACAGAATTGCAGAATATTCGCTTTCGGCGGACCTGTGCAGCAACCGCGAAAGCCACGCCCCACCTGCCGTAGCAAGAACCTGCATGCATACATGGCCGAACAAGCGCCGCTGCAACGCGCCCTGCCTTCTGTGACATGCGGCGCCATGCGAGGATGGCCCCAGTTTCCCACAAGCCTGAAGGAAGGGACCCATGAGCTACGTCATCGTCTCCAGCTTTGAGAACATCGACACCGGTGACTTGCAGGCCGAGGGTGAAGCGATCCTCGTGTTCGCCTCCGAGGCGCCAGCGCGCGCGCACTTCAGCAGTCGCTCGACCGCTCTCGCAACTGCGGTGCGCAATGCACGTGAGAGCGACGGCGCAGCGACCTTCATCACCTGGCTCGTAATGCTCCGGATGCCCTTGGACGTCGCCAACGTCGAAGAAGCACTCGAAGACCTTGAGTTGGTCATCGAAGAAACCGAATCGGTCGACGACCCGTTTGGCGAATTGGTCGTCGACTTCGAAGGTCAGCGGTATGCGCCGGATGGTGCAGCCGACTATGCGCAGAAAGACGCGCTGCAAGCATTGGAAGCGTGGTTGACCTGATTCCGACTCTAGTGGACTGTAACGTTCATTTGGGAGATGGATCGCGACGTGGATCGTGGTGCCGGGCGCTGGCCCGGAACGAGGCCCATAGTGGGGCTATGGGCCGAATGAGGGGCAAGCCCAGCGCCGCGAGACCGAGCGAGCCGCTACCGAAATGAGCGTTACAGTCCACTAGCCATGCCATCACTCGCACGCCTCGGTTCGCATTTGCTCCGGCCCAAGTGCGAAGATTGCCGTTACTCCAGTCCGGTTACTGTCGCGTTGTCCCACGTAAAAATGCGGAATGCAACATGCTCCTGATGATCGACAACTACGACTCCTTCACCTTCAACCTCGTGCAGTATTTCGGCGAGTTGGGCGAAAGCGTGCGCGTTATCCGCAACGACGAGATGACGCTGT